>NZ_JACJDM010000071.1:0-20827 GCF_014163545.1 Pseudoalteromonas sp. SR45-6 | reverse complement strand
GGAGCGTTATCGATTGATGCGAAATCTTTAGCAACACCGCCGTATACTTTTGCAAGTACGTTAGTGATTGCTGCAGTTAGGGTAGTTTTACCGTGGTCAACGTGGCCGATTGTACCTACGTTTACATGCGGTTTTACGCGTTCAAACTTTGCTTTTGCCATCTTAAAAAATTCCTATAAAGAAATTAAAGGTTCAGTCCACTGTGGACCAAACCGAGCTAAAAATTACTTAACAGCGCGAGCTGTAATTATTGTGTCCGCAACATGTTTCGAGGCTTCAGCGTACTTCAAAAACTCCATAGAGTATGAGGCACGGCCTTGTGTTGCAGATCGTAGATCAGTAGCATAACCAAACATTTCAGAAAGCGGAACCTGGGCGTTAATTAATTTAAGTCCACCTAGCGCATCTTCCATGCCTTCGATCATACCGCGGCGACGGTTTAAGTCACCAACTACATCACCCATGTTTGCTTCAGGAGTGAGTACTTCAACCTTCATCATTGGCTCTAATAGTACAGGGTCTGCTTGTAGCGCGCCTTGTTTCATTGCCAGTGAACCCGCTATTTTAAATGCCATTTCATTCGAATCTACATCATGGAATGAACCATCATATAAAGTCGCTTTCACACCAAGTAATGGGTAGCCTGCCAGCACACCTTGAGACATTTGCTCTTGGATGCCTTTGTCTACCGCAGGGATGTATTCTTTTGGAACGGAGCCACCTACGGTTTCGTTAACGAACTCGTAAATTGGGGCTTCATCATCCGAAATATCCATCGGTTCAAGTTTAAGCCAGACATGACCATATTGACCACGTCCACCTGATTGACGTATGAATTTACCTTCAACTTTAACAGTTGAACGAATAGCTTCACGGTAAGAAACCTGCGGCTTACCAACGTTACATTCAACACTGAATTCACGTTTCATACGGTCGACAATGATATCAAGGTGAAGTTCACCCATACCAGAAATAATAGTCTGGCCTGATTCTTCGTCAGTTTGTACGCGAAAAGACGGATCTTCTGCCGCTAGTTTACCTAGCGCGATACCCATCTTATCTTGGTCAGCGATTGTGCGAGGCTCAACCGCAACAGAGATAACTGGTTCAGGGAATTCCATACGCTCAAGCGTAATAATAGAATTCGGATCACACAGTGTTTCTCCTGTTGTTACGTCTTTGAGACCAATAGCCGCCGCAATATCACCTGCGTAGACTTCTTTGATCTCTTCACGTGAGTTTGAATGCATCTGAACGATACGGCCAAGACGCTCACGCTTACATTTTACTGGGTTGTATACCGCGTCACCCTGTTTAACAGTACCAGAGTAAACACGGAAGAAAGTTAAAGTACCAACGAACGGGTCTGTTGCAATTTTAAAAGCAAGTGCAGCAAACGGTGCGTTGTCATTAGCTGGACGTTCTTCCTCAGTACCATCTTCAAGGATACCTTGAATTTGTTTCACTTGTGTTGGTGCAGGCATATATTCAATAACGCCATCAAGCACAGCTTGAACGCCTTTATTTTTAAATGCACTACCACATGTAACTGGGACGATTTCGTTAGCCAATGTACGCTGACGCAAAGCATTTTTAATTTCTGCTTCGCTCAGGTCTTCACCTTCCAAATACTTATCCATTAGTTCTTCAGATGCTTCAGCAGCGCTTTCAACTAAGTTCGAGCGCCATTCTTCAGCTAAATCTTGAAGTTCTGCCGGTATTGCCTCATAGGTGAAAGTCATTCCCTGGTCTTCATCATTCCAGTTAATCATTTTCATTTTTATGAGGTCAATAACACCTTTAAAGTCGTCTTCAGCGCCTACTGGTAGCTGAATTGGAACAGGCGTTGCTCCAAGACGAGATTTCACCTGGCCAACAACCGTTAAGAAGTCAGCGCCCGTGCGATCCATTTTATTTACGAAGATCATTCTCGGAACTTCGTATTTGTTCGCTTGACGCCAAACTGTCTCAGTTTGCGGCTGTACACCAGATGAAGCACAAAGCACAACTACCGCACCATCAAGTACACGTAAAGAACGTTCTACTTCAATAGTGAAATCCACGTGCCCTGGAGTATCAATTATATTGATACGATGAGCGTCAAATTGCGCGTCCATCCCTTTCCAGAAACACGTTGTTGCAGCAGAAGTGATTGTGATACCACGCTCTTGTTCCTGCTCCATCCAGTCCATAGTTGCGGCGCCATCATGTACTTCACCGATCTTATGAGAAAGACCTGTGTAGAACAGAACACGTTCTGTTGTGGTGGTTTTGCCTGCATCTACGTGAGCAACAATACCGATATTGCGGTAGCGCTCAAGTGGAGTTGTACGTGCCATAAAATCCTCTTAAAGGTTAAGGACAGATTACCAACGGTAATGTGCGAATGCTTTATTCGCTTCAGCCATACGGTGAACGTCTTCACGTTTCTTAACCGCAGTGCCTTTGTTGTCAGAAGCGTCAACAAGTTCTTGAGCTAAACGTAAGCCCATAGATTTCTCGCCACGCTTACGTGCAGCGTCTACTAACCAACGCATACCTAATGCGTTGCGACGTACTGGACGTACTTCTACTGGTACTTGATACGTTGAACCACCAACACGGCGAGATTTAACCTCAACCTGTGGACGGATGTTTTCAAGTGCAGTTTCAAAGATTTCAAGGTGCGATTTGCCTGATTTCTCAGCAGCCACATCTAGCGCACCGTAAACGATTTTTTCAGCAGTAGATTTCTTGCCGTCTAACATTACGATGTTAACGAATTTTGCAAGAAGTTCCGATCCGAACTTAGGATCTGGAAGAATTTTACGTTGACCTATTACGCGTCTTCTAGGCATTTTGTATCTCCGGTTTATTCAGGTTTGCTCTTTCGAGTCAATCACCCAAAACAATAATTAAAAATATTTAGTGCTTGGCCTTACTAACGGAATACAATTAGCCTTTAGGGCGTTTTGCACCGTATTTAGAACGAGCTTGACGACGGTCGCTAACGCCTGCACAGTCAAGTGCACCACGAACAGTGTGAAAACGCACACCTGGTAAATCTTTAACACGACCACCACGGATTAGGATTACACTATGCTCTTGAAGGTTATGACCTTCACCACCAATGTATGAAGTTACTTCGAAACCGTTAGTTAAACGTACACGAGCTACTTTACGTAACGCCGAGTTTGGTTTCTTAGGTGTAGTTGTATATACGCGAGTACATACACCGCGCTTTTGCGGACACGCTTTAAGCGCAGCTGAGTTACTTTTCGTAACCTTGCTACGACGTGGCTTACGCACTAGCTGGTTAATAGTTGCCATTTAAATAGCTCCTGAAATTAAAATTACTACTGAAAAAAATAAAAAAATCCGCCCTTTATTTACAAGCTCGTACCAAACGTGCAGGTAAATGGGTGGCGGAATTTTAATGAGCAAAGATTGAGCTGTCAACCTAAACCGTTAGCAAGGCAGTAGATAACTGCCTTGCAAAAACCTAATCTATTGATTAAGTTAGATTTATTGATTTCCAGATAAATCTGCGTTTAAAGCATCAGTTAGCGCTTGAGTTGCCTCTTCTGCACTTACTGTTTGCTCTTCAACTACAACTTTGCTCTGCTTACGACGAGCCATACGTTCTTGATGATACGCAAAACCGGTACCGGCTGGGATCAAACGACCCACAATTACGTTTTCTTTCAGACCGCGAAGTTCATCGCTCTTACCATTTACAGCGGCTTCAGTTAGGACACGAGTTGTCTCCTGGAACGAGGCTGCCGAGATGAAAGATTCTGTGGCTAGTGATGCTTTAGTGATACCCATTAATTGGATTTCATATTTAGCAGGTAACTTGCCTTGAGCTTCTAAGTCGCGGTTTGCGATATTAACGCGTGCCACTTCAATTTGCTCACCGGCTAAGAATTCACTATGGCCGCCGTCAAGGATCGTACACTTACGGATCATTTGACGGATAATTGTTTCAATGTGCTTGTCATTGATCTTAACGCCTTGCAAACGGTAAACCTCTTGCACTTCGTTAACGATATAGTTAGCAACATGAGTCACACCACGTAGGCGTAAGATGTCATGTGGTGATTCAGGACCATCGGCGATAACTTCACCTTTAGACACTTGCTCACCCTCAAACACGTTAAGTTGACGCCACTTAGGGATCATTTCTTCGTAATGATCGCCTTCAGCTGGCGTAATAACTAAACGCTTCTTACCTTTAGTCTCTTTACCGAAGCTAATCGTACCGGTGATCTCAGCTAAGATAGCTGGCTCTTTCGGTTTACGCGCTTCAAATAAGTCGGCTACGCGTGGTAGACCACCCGTGATATCACGAGTTTTCGAACCTTCCTGCGGAATACGTGCTAACACGTCACCTGGGTTTGCCGTTACACCGTCTGTTACTTCAATCGTAGTGTATGAAGGAAGACGAGTTTCTTGCAGACCGCGCTCTTCACTTTCGATGATAAGCTTCGGCTCTTTCGCATTTATCTTAGCAAGATCTTTAACAACTACACGGGTTAAACCAGTTAGTTCATCAGTCTGTGCTTCAGTGTTTGAGTCATCGATATCGCTGAACGATACTTTTGACTTATGCTCAAGAACGATTGGGTGACTATGCGGGTCCCAAGTAGCAACGATGTCGTTACCTTGAACTTCCGTATTGTCTTGTACTGTTAATACCGCACCGTAAGGTACTTTATAACGCTCTTTCTCACGACCATGGCTATCGATGATAGTGATTTCAGTAGAACGAGAGGTAATAACAATCTTACCGTCAGTGTTTAATACATATTTTGCGTTATGAAGCTTCAATGTACCGTTAGTTTTAACTTGTACATTGTTTTCAGCAGATGCTCTTGATGCTGCACCACCGATATGGAAAGTACGCATCGTAAGCTGTGTACCCGGCTCACCGATTGATTGTGCCGCGATAACACCTACTGATTCACCCGCGTTGATGATATGACCACGTGCAAGGTCACGACCGTAACACTTAGCACATACACCAAAGTCGTTATCACAGGTGATAACTGAACGTACGCGAACCTCATCTACTGAGTGCTCTTCTAAAAGATCACACAGTTTTTCGTCAAGCATGATATTACGCTCTACTAGTACTGTATTAGTACCAGGGATCACAATATCTTCAGCAACAACACGACCAAGTACACGTTCGCGAAGTGCTTCTACAACGTCACCACCTTCAATAAGCGGTTTCATTGTTAAGCCATCTTCTGTGCCACAATCGTCTTCGTTGATTACCAAATCTTGTGCAACGTCTACTAGACGACGCGTTAGGTAACCCGAGTTCGCTGTTTTCAGTGCTGTATCGGCAAGACCTTTACGCGCACCATGCGTTGAGATGAAGTACTGAAGTACGTTTAGACCTTCACGGAAGTTAGCGGTGATTGGCGTCTCGATGATTGAACCATCTGGACGTGCCATTAGACCACGCATACCTGCTAGCTGACGGATCTGAGCGGCACTACCACGAGCACCAGAGTCGGCCATCATAAACACTGAGTTAAATGACGGTTGCTCTTCTTCTTCACCTTGGGCATTGATAACCGTGTCTTTTGACAAGTTGGCCATCATTTCACGTGATAAGTTTTCATTTACACGTGACCAGATATCGATAACTTTATTGTACTTTTCACCAGCCGTTACAAGACCTGATTGGAATTGTTGGTTGATTTCAGTTACTTCAGCTTCAGCTGCTTCGATAATTGATGCTTTGATCGGTGGGATAACTAAGTCATCGATACCGATTGAAACACCTGACTTCATTGCGTAGTGGAAACCGGTATACATAACTTGGTCAGCAAAGATAACTGTATCTTTAAGACCAAGACGACGGTAACACTCGTTTAATAAGCCAGAAATTTGTTTCTTACCTAGGGCCTGATTGATTGACGAAAACGGCATGCCTTTTGGTAAAATAAGAGACAAAATTGCACGACCAACAGTTGTATCGATAACAGTTACAGTGTCTTCTACTACACCATTTTCGTTTTTAACTGATTCGCTAATACGTACTTTCACGCGAGCGTGAAGGTCTGCATTACCGCTGCGGTATGCTTTTTCTGCTTCTTTTGGATCTTTTAAGATCGCGCCTTCGCCTTTCGCGTTGATGCGGTCACGGGTCATATAATATAGACCCAATACAACGTCCTGTGATGGAACGATGATTGGCTCACCATTCGCAGGAGATAGGATGTTGTTTGTTGACATCATCAATGCACGAGCTTCAAGCTGCGCTTCAATCGTTAGCGGTACGTGTACCGCCATTTGGTCACCATCGAAGTCGGCGTTGTAGGCCGCACATACTAATGGATGCAAATGGATTGCTTTACCTTCGATAAGCACAGGTTCAAACGCTTGGATACCCAAACGGTGAAGTGTTGGTGCACGGTTAAGTAATACTGGATGTTCACGAATTACTTCGTCTAATACATCCCATACTTCCGGAACTTCACGCTCTACCATTTTCTTAGCAGCTTTGATTGTCGTAGCCATGCCGCGACGCTCTAGTTTGCCATAGATAAATGGTTTGAATAGCTCAAGTGCCATCTTCTTAGGAAGACCACATTGGTGAAGCTTAAGTGTAGGACCAACTGTGATTACAGAACGGCCTGAATAATCTACACGCTTACCAAGTAAGTTCTGACGGAAACGACCTTGCTTACCCTTGATCATATCAGCAAGAGATTTAAGCGGACGCTTGTTAGAACCTGTAATTGCACGACCACGACGACCGTTATCAAGTAGCGCATCAACCGCTTCTTGTAACATACGTTTTTCGTTGCGTACGATAATATCCGGTGCAGCTAAATCTAGCAGACGTTTAAGACGGTTATTACGGTTAATAACACGACGGTAAAGGTCATTTAGATCAGAAGTCGCAAAACGGCCACCATCAAGTGGTACTAATGGACGTAGATCAGGTGGCAATACTGGAAGTACTGTCATGATCATCCACTCAGGGTTATTACCTGATTGGTGGAACGATTCCATTAATTTAAGACGTTTAGTGATCTTCTTACGCTTAGTTTCAGAGTTAATTGTTGGTAACTCTTCACGCATTTCAGCAATTAATTGCGCAAGATCGAGTTCACGAAGCAAGTCTAATACTGCTTCAGCACCCATCTTCGCTTCAAACTCATCACCGTGCTCTTCTAGTGCATCTAGGTATTCTTCTTCACCTAATAGCTGACTACGCTCAAGCGTCGTCATGCCAGGCTCAGTTACTACGAATGATTCGAAGTAAAGAACACGTTCAATATCACGAAGCGTCATATCAAGCATTAAGCCAATACGTGACGGTAATGATTTTAAAAACCATATATGTGCAACTGGGCTCGCAAGGTCGATGTGACCCATACGATCGCGACGCACTTTAGTGAGTGTTACTTCAACGCCACACTTTTCACAGATCACACCACGGTGTTTAAGACGCTTATATTTACCACATAAGCATTCATAATCTTTCACTGGACCGAAAATACGGGCACAGAATAAGCCATCGCGCTCAGGCTTGAAAGTACGGTAGTTAATAGTCTCAGGTTTCTTTACTTCACCGTATGACCATGAACGAACCATGTCTGGTGAAGCAAGACCAATGCGAATTGCATCGAATTCTTCGGTCTTATTTTGTTGCTTCAGAAACTTAAGTAAGTCTTTCACCTTAGCTCTCCTGTCGGAGTTAATCTTGAGGACGGATGATTTCGTCCCTACATTCTATTCGGCCGTAACAGATGCTGCAGGCTAGCTGCAGCATCTAATTGGCTTAATTTTCTTCCAACTCGATGTTGATACCCAGTGAGCGGATTTCTTTCAACAATACGTTGAACGATTCTGGCATACCTGGTTCCATTTTATGGTTACCATCAACGATGTTTTTATACATCTTAGTACGACCGTTCACGTCATCCGATTTCACTGTTAACATTTCTTGTAGAGTGTAAGCGGCACCGTATGCTTCTAGTGCCCATACTTCCATCTCACCGAAACGCTGGCCACCGAACTGTGCTTTACCACCCAGCGGCTGCTGAGTAACAAGGCTATAAGAACCAGTAGAACGCGCATGCATTTTGTCATCAACTAAGTGATTCAGTTTCAGCATGTACATGTAACCAACAGTTACTTGACGTTCAAACTGATCGCCAGTACGGCCATCATAAAGTGTAACCTGACCACTACGAGGGTAGCCAGCTAGCTCAAGCATGTCTTTGATTTCGCTTTCTTTCGCGCCATCAAATGCAGGAGTAGCGATTGGTAAACCACCTTTTAAGTTTTCAGCCAAACGACGAATTTCGTCATCTGTGAAGCTAGCAATGTCTACGAACTGACGAGATTCACCAATTTCGTATGCTTGCTTGATGAAGTCACGTAGCTCATGAAGCTCACGTTGTTCTTTCATCATTTCTTCAATACGCTCACCAATACCACGAGCAGCTAGACCCATATGTGTTTCAAGGATCTGACCGATGTTCATACGTGATGGTACACCCAGCGGGTTAAGTACGATATCAACAGTACGACCTTTATCATCGTATGGCATATCTTCTACTGGTACGATAGTCGAGATAACACCTTTGTTACCGTGACGACCCGCCATTTTATCACCTGGTTGGATACGACGTTTAACAGCTAGGTATACTTTAACAATCTTAAGTACGCCTGGTGCTAGGTCATCACCTTGGGTAATTTTACGACGTTTGTTTTCAAACTTTTTATCGTATTCAGCTTTTAGCTCATCGTACTGGGCTGCTAGTTGCTCAAGTTCAGCTTGCTTATCTTCTTCAGCAAGGCTTTGAGTTAGTAGCTTCTCAGCATTCAATGACGCTAATCTATCTTCATCTTGACCGGCTGCGATAAGTAACTTACGAGCACGATCTAACACGCCTGCTTCAAGAATACGGAATTCTTCGTTAAAGTCTTTTTTCGCGTCACGAAGTTGCATTTCTTCAACTTCTAGCGCGCGCTTGTCTTTTTCAACACCATCACGGGTGAAGACTTGCACGTCAATTACAGTACCTGTTACAGAGTTTGGTACACGTAATGAGCTGTCTTTAACGTCAGACGCTTTCTCACCAAAGATAGCTCGTAGTAGCTTCTCTTCAGGAGTTAATTGCGTTTCGCCTTTCGGAGTCACTTTACCTACTAGGATATCGCCGCCTTTAACTTCAGCACCGATATAAACAACACCTGATTCATCAAGCTTGCCTAGTGCAGATTCACCCACATTCGGGATATCTGCAGTGATCTCTTCAGGACCTAACTTAGTATCACGGGCAACACACTGTAGTTCTTGAATATGGATAGTCGTTAGACGATCTTCTTCAACTACGCGCTCTGATAGTAAGATTGAATCCTCGAAGTTATAACCGTTCCATGGCATGAATGCCACGCGCAAGTTTTGACCAAGGGCTAAGTCACCTAAGTCAGTCGAAGGACCATCTGCTAACACGTCACCACGAGTAACCGGTTCGCCAACCATACAAGTTGGTTTTTGGTTAATACATGTGTTTTGGTTAGAACGTGTGTATTTGGTTAAGTTGTAGATGTCGATGCCCGCTTCACCAGGGATGCGTTCTTCTTCATGTACATTAACAACGATGCGACTTGCGTCAGCATACATTACTTCACCACCACGTTTAGCAACAATCGTTACACCAGAATCTTTCGCTAGTGTTAACTCAATACCAGTACCTACTAACGGTTTGTCCGCTTTCAATGTTGGTACTGCTTGACGTTGCATGTTTGAACCCATCAATGCACGGTTAGCATCATCGTGTTCTAGGAACGGGATAAGTGCTGCCGCTACAGAGATCACCTGTTGTGGTGATACATCCATATATTGCTGGTCCATGCGACCCATAAAGGTAGATTCACCTTTGTGACGACATGGGATTAATTCATCAACAAACTCATTGGTTTCAGTTAAGTTTGAGTTCGCCTGTGCGATAACAAACTGACCTTCTTCAATGGCTGATAAGTAATCAACTTCATCAGTTACTACACCCTCTACCACTTTGCGGTAAGGTGTTTCTAAGAAACCATAGTCATTGGTACGTGCGTACGTAGACAATGAGTTAATTAGACCGATGTTTGGACCCTCAGGAGTCTCGATTGGACATACGCGACCATAGTGAGTTACGTGAACGTCACGTACTTCAAAGCCAGCGCGTTCACGTGTAAGACCACCCGGCCCTAATGCAGAAATACGACGTTTGTGCGTCACTTCTGATAGCGGGTTATTTTGGTCCATGAACTGTGATAACTGAGACGAACCAAAGAACTCTTTAACTGCTGCCGAAATAGGCTTAGCGTTAATAAGATCTTGTGGCATGATCGCATCTAGGTCACCTAAGCTTAAACGCTCACGTACCGCACGCTCTACACGTACTAAACCTACACGGAACTGATTCTCAGCCATTTCGCCAACACTACGAATACGACGGTTGCCTAAGTGGTCGATATCATCAACATCGCCTTGACCGTTACGAATAGAAATTAATACTTTCATAACAGACACGATGTCTTCTTTGCTTAATGTGCCTGGGCCTGTGTCAGTGTCATAACCAACACGGCTATTGAACTTCATACGACCTACAGTAGATAAGTCATAACGTTCTTCAGAGAAGAACAAGTTCTCAAATAAGGCTTCAGCCGCGTCTTTCGTCGGTGGCTCGCCTGGGCGCATCATGCGATAAATTTCTACTAGTGCTTCTAAGCGGTTAGTGCTTGAATCAATACGTAAAGTATCAGAAATATATGCACCGCTGTCCACTTCATTGATATATAGAGTATCAATTTTAGTGTGACCTGCTTTAACCAATTCAGCCATTAACTCTAAAGTTAATTCATCATTCGCGTTTGCAATCACTTCACCCGTTGACTCATCAACGTAGTTTCTAGCAATTACACGGCCAATGATATACTCATGGGGTACTTCTAAATGGCTAATGCCTTTTTTCTCAATGCTCTTGATATGACGCGCTGTTACACGACGGCCAGACTCAACGAACACTTCACCGTCTTCACTTTTTATATCAAAGGCAGCGGTTTCACCACGTAAACGTGATGGCACAAGTTCCATAAGAACTTTACCGTCAGTTACTTCAAACGCAGTGGTTTCGAAGAAGATGTTTAAGATCTCTTCTGTCGTGTACTCAAGTGCACGCAACATGATTGACGCCGGTAATTTACGACGACGGTCAATACGTACATATAAGTTATCTTTTGCATCAAACTCAAAATCTAACCATGAACCACGGTATGGGATAACACGTGCGTTATAAAGCACTTTACCTGATGAGTGAGTTTTACCGCGGTCGTTATCAAAGAATACACCAGGGCTACGGTGTAGCTGAGAAACGATAACACGCTCTGTACCATTGATTACAAAAGTACCGGTATCGGTCATGAGCGGAATTTCGCCCATGTAAACTTCTTGCTCTTTAATGTCTTTAACTGTGCCTGGCGCTTCTTTATCCATCACCACAAGGCGTAGTTTTACGCGAAGTGGAGCAGAATAAGTCACACCGCGAATTTGACATTCTTTTACATCGAAAACTGGCTCACCAATACGATAACTTACGTATTGAAGCTCAGAATTTCCCGAGTAGCTTTTGATTGGGAACACAGAACGGAAGGCAGCTTCCAAACCATGATCGCCATCAGCGTCCGGCACTAAGAATTTTTTAAACGATTCTAACTGCGTTGACAGTAAGAAAGGTATATCCAAAACTTGTGGACGTTTACCAAAATCCTTACGGATACGTTTCTTTTCAGAATAAGAGTAAGCCATGGGGTTCCTCAGCTTGCTGATCTTTGACCCGACCTGTTCTTGTAAGAACAGACTTAACTGGCATCTAAGCCAAGATTGTACAACATTTAATTGTTGTTCCAATTAGCTCCCACTTTAACACTAGCAAACTATAAAGCGTTGAAAGTAAAGAGAAAATTAGATTTTATTTGAGCTATAGGAATACATCGCTCTATAGCGCAAAAAGGCCGGTGATTAAATAATCACCAGCCCTTGCCTGATTTCTCAGACAGCGAACTTAGCAAAAGCTAAATTACTTAACCTCAACTTCAGCACCAGCTTCAGTAAGGTCTTTAGCAAGAGCTTCAGCTTCTTCTTTAGATACACCTTCTTTAACAGGTGTAGGAGCAGCTTCAACAAGAGCTTTCGCTTCTTTAAGGCCTAGGCCAGTTGCGCTACGAACAGCTTTGATTGCCGCAACTTTATTAGCGCCAGCGCCAGTAAGGATTACGTCAAATTCTGTTTTCTCTTCAGCAGCTTCAGCAGCAGGACCTGCTACCATAGCAGCTGCAGCAGTTACGCCGAATTTTTCTTCCATTGCTTCAACAAGAGCAACAACGTCCATTACTGACATTTCAGCAATTGCGTCAAGGATTTGGTCTTTAGTTACAGACATTACAAATTTCCTAATAATTAACGGACTCTAGGTCCAAAAAAATTTTACACCGAAAGATTGATTAAACAGCTTAAAATTAAGCAGCTTGCTCTTCTTTCTGTACACGTACTGCTTCAATTGTTTTACACAATTTGCCAGCAGACGCTTCTTTCATAGCGCTCATTAAGCGTGCAACAGCTTCGTCGTATGTAGGTAATGTAGCAAGCATTGCTGCATCAACAACATTTCCTTCAAAAGCGGCCGTTTTAAGCTCAAATTTCTCGTTCTTCTTTGCAAAAGCAGAAAAGATACGCGCAGCAGCACCTGGGTGCTCTGATGAGAAAGCGATTAAGCTTGGACCAACAAATGAATCAGAAAGGCACTCAAACTGTGTTCCTTCAAGAGCACGTTTTGCTAAAGTGTTACGGACAACTTTCATCCAAACACCATTTGCACGAGCTTCTTTACGAAGGGCAGTGATTGCGCCAACTGTTACACCACGAGAATCTGCAACAACTGCAGATAGAGCACCATTGGCTGCTTCGTTGACTTCAGCAACAATTGCTTTTTTGCCTTGAAGATTTAAAGCCATGGGTGTTACTCCTGGTTTAATGGGTTACCGTACATCGGCTTCCCTGTTCTACTCTTCCCTACCAAACAAGATAGAGATGCTTTTTACGGCGAGAGCCAGAAGATTAGGAAAAATCTATCTGGGGATTCACACCGTCTACGTAGGTGAATATTAAGGCCGAAGCCACCTACGGTCTTGGACGGAAGCCCAATTTATCGTTTTGCCCGAAGGCGCACCGAAATTATGGACTTCAACCCGAATTCTTTACTTGTTGAGAAAACAAAATTTCTCAACAAAATGGCGCAAAATTATAGTATAAATTTCACGCCATGTAAACACTCAATTAAACAACAGTTGTTGTTAAAGTGCTTTGGTCAACAGAAACACCTGCGCCCATTGTTGTAGAGATGGTTACTTTCTTAACGTAAACACCTTTTGCTTGTGAAGGCTTAGCCTTCTTAAGCGCAACAATTAGCGACTCAAGGTTTTGTTGAAGTTGCTCAACTGTGAAATCAACCTTACCAATAGTAGTATGGATGATACCATTTTTGTCATTGCGGTAACGCACTTGACCAGCTTTAGCATTTTTAACTGCTTCTGCAACGTTAGGTGTTACAGTACCAGTTTTAGGGTTTGGCATTAGACCACGTGGGCCTAAGATTTGACCTAGTTGACCAACAACACGCATAGCGTCTGGTGATGCAACAACAACGTCAAAGTTCATCTCGCCTTTCTTAACTAGCTCAGCAAGATCTTCCATACCTACTAGTTCAGCACCAGCTTCTTTCGCAGCTTCTGCGTTAGCGCCTTGTGTGAACACTGCAACGCGAACGTCACGACCAGTACCGTTAGGTAGTACAGTTGCACCACGAACGTTTTGGTCAGATTTACGAGCATCGATACCAAGGTTAACAGCAACGTCAACACTTTCTACGAATTTAGCTGTCGCTAACTCTTTTAAAAGAGCAACTGCTTCGGTGATTTCGTAATCTTTAGTCGCTTCCACTTTTTCGCGGATAGTACGCATACGTTTAGTTAATTTAGCCATTATCTTAGTCCTCTACGTTCAAGCCCATCGCACGCGCAGAACCTGCGATAGTGCGAACCGCAGCTTCTAAATCAGAAGCTGTAAGGTCAGGTTTCTTTGTCTCAACGATTTCTTCAAGTTGAGCACGAGTTACTGTGCCTACTTTTTCAGTGTTAGGACGGCCTGAACCAGATTTGATACCTGCAGCTTTCTTAAGTAAGTAAGCAGCCGGTGGCGTTTTCATGTCGAACGTAAATGAACGGTCGCCGTAAACAGAGATCACTACAGGAACTGGAGCGCCTTTTTCGATAGATTCTGTACGTGCGTTGAACGCTTTACAGAATTCCATGATGTTTACACCGTGTTGACCTAGTGCTGGACCTACTGGAGGACTAGGGTTAGCCATACCAGCAGCAACTTGTAGCTTGATTAGAGCTTCAACTTTCTTAGCCATTATAAATACCTCATTAGGTGGGTCTTAGCCTTGTGCGCGCGAGGACGCGTACTCTAGCGGCTTCCCAGTTTAAAAATTGGTTTCTCACTTTTCTGTATACAAACCAAGAAATGCTTACTTTGAATACAAAAAGGCCGCTGATTATAAGTTAATCAGCGGCCTTTTTCAAGCTTTATACCAAACAATATATTTTTTGGTATAAATCAGTTAATTTGTTTATCTATCTTGCTCAACTTGACCAAATTCAAGTTCAACAGGAGTAGAACGACCAAAGATAAGTACCGATACTTTTACGCGGCTCTTTTCATAGTCAACAGCTTCAACCACACCACTGAAATCAGCAAATGGGCCGTCAACAACACGCACCACTTCACCTGGTTCAAATAACGTTGCAGGCTTAGGCGCTTCAGCGTTTTCTTGTAAGCGGTTAAGAATGCGATCAGCTTCTTTAGCGCTAATTGGTGCTGGACGATCAGACGTACCACCGATAAAGCCCATAACACGCGCGGTGCTATTTACTAAGTGCCAGCTTTTATCGTTCATATCCATTTGGATAAGTACATAACCTGGGAAGAACTTGCGCTCAGATTTACGCTTTTGACCAGCGCGCATCTCAACCACTTCTTCAGTAGGTACTAATACTTCACCAAAGCTATCTTCCAAACCTTCGATCTTGATATGCTCAAGAATAGTTTGTGCAACACGCTTCTCATAACCTGAGAAAGCCTGTACTACGTACCAACGTAGTTTCTTTTCGTTGTTCTCATCCGACATGGGATCAGATCTCCAATCCAGTTAAAAAGCCTACTGCGCGGAATAAAATGCCATCTAATCCCCAAAGGATAAGTGCCATAATCGCAGTTGCAACCATTACAATAAATGTCGTATGGGTAGTTTCTTGGCGCGTAGGCCACACTACTTTACGTACTTCGATGCGTGCTTCTTTTGCAAAAGCAAGGAAGGTACGCCCTTTTTCAGTTTGTGATGCAATCCCCAAACCAGCGGCAACAGCAACAACAACACCAATAGCACGTAATAACACAGACTGATCTGCGTACATATAGTTACCAACTACTGCGCCTGCAAGTAGCGCAATTGCCACAAGCCACTTTACTGAATCCATCGCACTTGATGGAGTTTCTACATTCGTGCTCATAATATTATTACCTTAACTACAGACACAACAACCCTACACTATGGCAGGGTTAATCCATTAAAATCCAAACTTAAAAACAGACTTATTTAAACCGATTTTTAACCTCAGACTTTACCCACAAACAGGATAAAATGGCAGGGGCGGAGAGACTCGAACTCCCAACCATCGGTTTTGGAGACCGCTGTTCTACCAATTGGAACTACGCCCCTGCAAAGTGGATGCCTATTATACTTACGCAATTCATTAACACAAGTGTAAAAGATGCCCATAAGTCAAAATCTCATCACTAGATTGAAAAATCCATCTTAACATTGATTAAAAAGCAGTTTATGATTGTTTCAATTCAAGGGATATTACTACGCACGAGGAAGCACGTGCTAACAATAAAAACAACTATCTATCCGGCCATTATTGGTTTTTTATGGCTATTTCATAACAGCGCGCTGGCACTGTCTTTACATTTAGACTCCTTCTCTAATGAACAGGGGTTAACGCAAAACTCTGTCACTTGCAGCATAACTGATCGCCGTGGTTTTCATTGGTTCGCCACCCAAGGTGGGCTCAACCGTTTTGATGGTTATGAATTTAAACGCTTTAAGTCTCATCCAACCCAGCCAAGTCTATCGAGTAATTGGATCACCGACTGTGTTACCACTGACAATAATCTGCTGTGGTTTTCTACAGCTACACAAGGGCTAAACGCCCTAAATACAGAAACCGGTATATTCACTCATTTTAACCGTAACAGTCCATTAGCGATTAAAGATAACCGCATTTGGTCAATGCTTACTGATCAACACAATAATTTATGGTTAGGCCATGAAGATGGTAACTTAACTCGCCTAAATGTAGCCGAGCATGAAACTGCCTACTTTACCTACTCGCCAAACACCCAAGGTAGTATTATTTTTCAGGATATGGTGATTGATGCTAAGCAAAATTTATGGCTGGCCAGTAATGAAGGATTAATAAAATTTGATACAAAAACAGCTAAATTTAGCCACTTTTCAGCAAGTAAAAAGCAACTATGGCGCCTAAAACTCACGCCACAAGGGCAGCTACTGATTGCCAGTAAAACAGGGCTTAGTGTCTTTGATTTAGAAAGTGAACAGTTTAATGATATAAAACAACTAGATGGTATATGGATAAGCGATATTTTAATCGATAATAACGAGCATCTTTGGCTTAGCAGCTACGGCCAAGGCTTATATTATAATCCCAACTATCAAACAACTCTGACAAGCTTTAGCCAATTTAAACACCTTCCACAGCAACGTCATGGGCTTGTTAATGATTACTTACTGTCTTTGTATCAAGACCTGCAAGGTATTCTGTGGATAGGCACTGATGGTTATGGGTTACAACGCTACGATATGCGCCAAAATCAATTTAATCATCAACAACACAGCGATGACCCTAACAGTATTAGCCATGATTTTATCCGGGCCTTACTTAAAGATTCGCAAGGGCAATTATGGGTCGGTACTCGCAACGGGTTAAATAGACAAACAAAAGACGGCTTTGTGCGCTATCACGTCGATACCAGCAACCTTACCAACAACAATATATTCAGCCTTCATGAAGATAGCCAGCAGCGTATTTGGATTGGCACCTATGGTGGCGGTTTATTGCGTTATAACCGCGAAAGCGATGACTTTACATCATTCACAGTGCAAAGCCACCAGCTCAGCAGCAATAACATTTATGCGATCACCAGCGATCGGAACGGCAACTTATGGTTGGGAAGCAATCAAGGTTTAAGTCTGTTTAACCCAGATAACTTGACCGTTGAGCATTTTAAGCACTCGGAACAACACAATAGTATATCGAACAACACCGTATTTAGCCTCGTTTACGATAACGTTGCTAATGCAATTTGGGCTGGTACTCGAGTCGGCTTAAATAAACTCACCCTCAACAACAATGAATTTAGCCATTATCAAGCCGATCAAACAAACCCAAATAGCTTAAGTCATAACATGGTTACCGCCCTTCATCTGCAAGATGACAATACACTGTGGGTGGGTACTTTTGGAGGCTTAAATAAACTGAATAAAACAACGGCAGAGATAACCCGAATCACCGAGCATGATGGCCTGCTAAACGATAATATTTTTGCCATTAAACAGGATGCCAAAGGTTACCTGTGGTTGGCAAGCAACCAAGGTTTAACACGTTATCAGCCCAGCTCTGAAAATATGCAGCATTTTTTACCCCGTGATGGCGTGCAACATAATTCATTTATTCTCGGCGCGGCTTATCAAGCGCAGAACGGTGAACTATTTTTTGGCGGGATCAACGGCTTTAATCAATTTGATCCGCTTAAGCTACAGCTGGCAGCTACAACTCCAGAGCCTGTGTTAACCGAATTACTAATTAACAATCAAGCGATAGCCACTGCCCCATACACTAAGCACGAGACTCAAGCCGCGAAATTTATTAGCTATATACAAACACTCTCCTTTAACAAAGGTGTCGGCGTGATCGGCTTTAAGTTCTCAGCATTACATAGCCCGTCGGCACCTCAACAATATCAATATGGATACAAACTCGCTGGTTTTGATAAGCAATTTCTATATACCAACGCACAACAACGACAAATAAACTACCCGCAACTGCCCGCAGGCGACTATCAGCTGCAACTAAAAGTAAAAGATCAGTATGGCCAGTGGAGTAATGCTAAAGCTATGCTCGATTTCACGGTGGTGCCGCCGTGGTGGCAAAGTCGCCTTGCCTATGCCGGTTATGTTCTTCTCACGGGGGTTATTATTTGGCTTATTGCGGCCTCGCTATACCGCGCTAAGCTGGCCGAACAAACAAGTAAACAAGCCCGTGAGCTGAATCGCTTAAAAAGTCAATTTTTAGATAATATTAGCCATGAATTAAAAACGCCTCTGAGTTTAATACTCGCGCCACTTGAAAGCTTGCAGCTAAACCATAAAGATCAAGCTAGCCAAAAACAATTATCGATGATCAAACGCAATAGCCTACGTTTGCTGACCTTAATAAATCAACTATTACAGCTAAGCCAACGCCCCAGCTGCGCTATACATTACGTTTCGCCCTATCCTTTAGCACCATTTATAAAGCAGCTGGTTGCTGACTTCACGGTGCTGTTTGAACAAAAAGGTATTCACGTAACAATGACAGATCTCAGCCAAGGCTCTTGCTGCATAGCCCTTGAGCCAGAACATGCAACGTCAATTATTACCAACTTAGTTAGTAATGCCCTCAAATATACCCACTCAGGCGGTCAAGTTGAGATTAGCTTATCAGTGCATAATAACATGGCTCATATCGCGATTGTTGACACCGGTATTGGCATCGAAAAACACCAACAAGGCATTATTTTTGAACGCTTTACGCGTGTTGCAGCACAAAATCAAAACGGCAGTGGAATTGGCCTTGCTTTAGTTAAACAATTGCTAGAGCAATACGGCGGGCAGATTTCACTAACAAGTGAAGTAGGTAAAGGCAGTTGTTTTACTGTATCTCTGCCTTTGACTGAAGCAGAGCATGGCGCAACTTCGCTAGCAGCATCAGTAAATGAAGCAACCCGCCCCAGCAATTCGCAAAAGCTACTGATTGTTGAAGATAACGACGAAATGCGCGAACTACTGCTGACTTTGTTTGCTACTGAGTACCACTGCTTAAGTGCTATTAACGGCGAACAAGGCTTAGCCATCTGCCAAACAGAAATGCCAGATCTAGTGATCAGCGATGTGATGATGCCTTGCATGGACGGTTATCAATTACTTAATGCGCTACGCACAAATAACATTACCAGCCATATACCGGTGTTATTATTGTCAGCAAAAGCCGATACACAAAGCAGACTAAAAGGCCTTGATTTACTAGCAGATGATTTTTTAAGTAAACCATTTGAGCCGCAATTACTGCTCAGTAGAGTACAAGGGTTACTGAGTATTCGTGCAGTCCTTAATCGGCACTTAGCAAAGCAGCTTGCGGCTCATGCTCCGCCGCTGGTACTCGATCCGCAACTTACACAAAGTAAAGATTACCAATTTACCGAGCGCCTGAAAAACATCATCCGTGATAACTATCACAACGAAGCGTTTAGTATTGAAGAATTCGCTGCAGGATTATATTTAAGCCCACGTGCCTTACAACTGAAAATGAAAGCACTCTACAATTTAACTCCCAGTGATTATATTCGTAATACTCGTTTAGAGTATGCTGAAAAGTTACTTAGCGACAGCGACCTGAGCATAGGTTTAATTGCTGAAAAAGTCGGCTTTAGCTCACAAAGTTACTTTGCTCGCTGCTTTAAGGCAAAGCATAACGTTTCGCCTAAGCAGTTTAGAGAAAAAACCAATCTGAATGCAAAAACTTCGTCTGTGTGACCAAAGTGTTCGCCTCAGTACTATTTTTAACCTTATGATTTCTTTAAATTAACTTTAAAACAATTTGTAGAATAAAAACCTTCACTGTTTCTATTTGGCACATTAATTAAGGAAAATCATATGCTCACAACAACTAAAAAAGTACTGTTGGCAACCCTCGTTGCTAGCAGTCTTAGCGCTTGCCAAAGTACTTCAACCAAGGTCACTTCAAACCAAGATTCACCAAACATTAATGAAGTCGCCCAACAACAATATAATGGTCCAAAAGCGCGTATTGCCGTGGCACGCTTTACCGATAAATCGAATGACTCTCATTGGTGGCGAAAAGAAATAGGTGAAGGCATGGCCGACCAACTCACCACAGCTTTGGTAGGCACCAATCGCTTTATCGTACTTGAACGCCAAGCGTTAGATGCAGTGTTATCTGAGCAAGATCTAGCGGCTTCAGGTCGTGTTAGCGCAGCATCAGGGGCAGCTTACGGTGAAATTGAAGGAGCCGAAATAGTTGTGGTAGCAGCAGTAACTGAATTTGATGACGACAGCTCAGGTGCCAGTGTTGGTACTGGCGGTTTTATAGGTGATGTGTTTAGCTCAGTATCGGCAGGTTTTTCAGGCTCGCATATGGCGATTGATTTACGCCTTATCGATACTCGCACCTCACGTATTTTAGCAGCCACCAGCGTCGAAGGAGGCAGCAAAGATTTTGATTTTACCAGTGCGGCAACTAATTTTGGTGGTGCTTTAGTCGGTGGTAATTTAAGTGGCTGGTCAAACACCCCTAAAGAAAAAGCGCTCCGCGAAGTGATAATCAAAGCTGTAGAGTTTTTACAAAC
>NZ_JACJDM010000070.1:0-20884 GCF_014163545.1 Pseudoalteromonas sp. SR45-6 | reverse complement strand
TTTAACCTTTAACCTTTAACCTTTAACCTTTAACTATTACTTAATCACTACCAAATAAATCGCGCGTATATACTTTATCTGCAATATCACTCAGCTCTTTAACCATACGGTTGGAAACAACAACATCAGCAATTTCTTTAAACTCATTAAGATCTTTAATCACACGTGAATTGAAAAATGCTTCATCTTTTAAAGCTGGCTCATATACGACAACTTCAATCCCCTTAGCTTTAATGCGCTTCATGATGCCTTGAATAGCAGATGCTCTAAAGTTATCTGAGCCGGCCTTCATAACTAAGCGGTATACACCGACAACTTTAGGATTGCGTTTAATGATTGAGTTAGCAATAAAATCCTTACGAGTTTTATTAGCATCAACAATTGCCCTAATCATATTATTCGGCACTACTTGGTAGTTAGCTAAAAGCTGCTTGGTATCTTTTGGTAAACAATAACCGCCATAACCAAATGAAGGATTATTATAATGATTACCAATACGAGGGTCTAAGCTTACACCTTGTATAATTTGCTTCGTATTTAAGCCATGACTCTCAGCATAGCTATCAAGCTCATTAAAATAGGCAACACGCATTGCTAGGTAAGTATTTGAGAATAACTTGATTGCTTCGGCTTCTGTGGAGTCAGTAAACAGAACCTCAATATCTTGCTTTATTGCACCTTGAGCCAATAAATTAGCAAAAATATTAGCCCGCTCACTTTGCTCACCGACAATAATGCGAGATGGATACAAATTGTCGTGCAATGCTTTACCTTCACGTAAAAATTCTGGCGAAAATATTACATTATCAGTGCCAAGCTTTTCTTTAATCGATCGAGTAAAGCCCACAGGCACAGTTGACTTAATAACCATAGTCGCCGTTGGGTTAATTCTCATTACATCTTTAATAACCGACTTAACACTATTGGTATTAAAATAGTTTGTTACAGGATCATAATCGGTAGGAGTAGCAATAATTACAAACTCAGCGCCAACCAGAGCAGACTCTTTATTTGTGGTCGCGGTAAAATTTAATTGCTTGTTTTGTAAAAAATCACTTATTTCAACGTCAACAATTGGCGATTGCTGGTCTTTTAAAAGCGCGACTTTTTTTTCGTCTATATCAACAGCGACTACTTTATTGTGTTGCGCAAGTAACATAGCATTAGACAGGCCAACATAACCCGTGCCAAAAACAGTAACTTTCATTTCACCGTCCTTAAACTTCTGATTTGAGCGTCCTAACCCTAGTACAGGCGCATAGCCTAATATCTAGAGACTTTCATCCAATTCATTAATTTACATCACAATATATGATTAAAACAGTTTAAAACCTAAAGTCTTTAATCTCTTCTCTGTGAAATCCGTGCTCTCAGTGGTGAATAAATCATTTAAACCATTTTTACCACCGATTACACCAAGGCGCTTAGAGCTACACCGAGAAGGCAAAGTTAAGCCTAGCACCTAGTCTATTACCTAGCCCCTAGTACCTTTAACCTTCCCCTACCCCTTCAAATTAACCACATTCGCTTGAGGAGTACTTTCGAGCTGTTTGCCTTTTTTAGCATTCCATACCAAATCACAGATACCATCCGTTGGGTTAAATCCCGTTGGGGCGTCGAGTAACAATTGGCGGATCATTTCGTGATCAAAGTTATGACAGGCAATGTCAAATGCTTCTAAAAACACTTTTAATTCAGGTAGCGGCAACATAGCTTCATTTGCCGTCATAATTCGCTCATGTGGCGTTTCGCCAACGTTATCACCGATTAATAACTCTTCGTAAAGCTTTTCACCTGGGCGCAGGCCGGTGCATAAAATTTCGATGTCTCCATGAGGGTTGGTTTTGTCTTTCACTTCAAGGCCTGAAAGGCGGATCATCTTACTGGCTAAATCTTTAATTTTTACCGAATCCCCCATATCAAGTACAAATACATCACCGCCTTTACCCATAGAGCCGGCCTGGATTACCAATTGCGCAGCTTCTGGTATGGTCATAAAAAAGCGAGTAATATCTTGGTGGGTAAGCGTAATAGGGCCACCTTCTTTAATTTGCCTGCGAAATAACGGTACCACAGAGCCAGACGAGCCAAGCACATTACCAAAACGAACCATGCAAAAACGCGTACGATGTTCTTTACCTTTGGTTTGCGCTAAACCTTGTAATACCAGTTCAGCCATCCGTTTGGTTGCCCCCATTACATTAGTTGGTCGCACCGCTTTATCGGTCGAAATTAATACAAAGGTTTCAACCTTTGCATTAACGGCCGCTTTGGCTGCGTAGTAAGTACCAAATACGTTATTACGTACACCTTCAACCACATTATGTTCAACCAAGGGTACATGCTTATAGGCCGCAGCGTGATAAACTGTTTGTACACCAAATGCCATCATTACGGTTTCAATACGGTTAATACGTTGCACAGAGCCCATTATTGGGATTAGTTCTAAATCAATATGATTATTAGCTATGTACTCATTTAGTTCTTTTTCAATAGAATACAAACCAAACTCAGAGATTTCAAATAACACCAGTTTTTTAGGTTGCTGCCTAACTATTTGCCTGCACAGCTCAGAGCCAATAGAACCACCAGCTCCAGTAACCATTACTATTTTGCCAGCAATGTTGGCAGCCATAAGTTCTGGTTTTGGGGTAACTGGGTCACGGCCTAATAAATCCTCAATTTCAACTTCTCTAAATTCAGAAAGCTGCGCTTTACCTTCAACAACATCTGCCATACCAGGGATAGATAAAACTTTAATCGTTAATGGCTCTAGCTGCGCAAGTACTTCTTTGCGCCTTGCCCGGCTTGCACTTGGTAACGCTAACAATACTTTAGTGGCCTTACCTTTATTAATCAGTTCATAAATATCTTTAAAACAAATTACCGGAATACCTTGAACGATAGACCCTTGTTTGCTTTGATCATCATCAATAAAAGCACGAACGTAATATTCTGGCCCGGCACCGAGTGCAGTTGCAAGCTGCCTTCCCGCTGAGCCTGCACCATAAATAATAACCGATTCTTTATTAACAGTTGCCATTTTGCCGATCATCGCGCGCACTAAAATGCGCGATCCACCAACAGTAAGTAAACATAGCCAAGCAAAAATAAATGGCATAGTACGCGGAATAGTAATACCCACAAAAAACGACAGCAATACCAAACTTACAGTGGTTATAACAGTACCAAGCACAATAGCCCATAGCGCCTGCGAGTTCATATACCGTAATACAGCGCGGTATAAACCTAAATTAATAAATGCAATTAAACCGGTAGGAATTAACATAGCTAACAGCAGCCAATTACCAAGTTCACTAAAAGGTGCAAGGCTGTCTAAACGCACTATAAGCGCAAGCCAAAATGCTGCGGCAATAAAAAGTGAATCAATAAATAAGGTGATAGCACGCTTTTTAGCGCGAGAAGCATTCAAAATAGACCGGATGAAACTATCCACAACAAGTTCCCTTTTCTTGTACTCTGTTGATTCGAAAAATAAAGAGCAAAACAGTAGCTCTTTAATTGTTAAAATTTCATTAATTATAGCTTATAAAAAGCATAGGAGCTATCAGCTATCAAATTTTATTTTTGACTTTAGGGCTGTCAACATTTTTGATAACTCAATGGTTTCATTTATCCACTGGGCGCCGATATTTTTATCTATATAACTAATGTCTATACCAATATAAATCTGTGTTCTAGCTTCCGCTAAAGAAGATCTAGATATATCTAAAAATCTAAGCCGCTCTTTATTGCTTTCACGAGTCATCCCCTCAGCTATATTACTAGGCACTGATAGGCTGGAGCGTGTTAATTGATCCCTAAAACCAAAATCTTTAAGGTATGCTGTCTTTTTATATACATCAGCACTCAATCGTGCGGCACGCTTCCATACTTCTAACTTTTCGAAATTCATTCAGTTACTCTTTTAAAGTGTTTTAAAAACTTATAGGTACAAAACATTTAAAAAGCAAATAACCTCTGTGATCTGACGGCTGACGGCTGACGGCTCGAAACTTAGCTCTTCCCTAGAACCTATAACTTGCTCGCTAACCCAAACACTTCTTTCATAACTTGGGTTGTTTTAGCTATTTCATCTTCTGTAAGGGTTGGGTGGACTAAAAACATGATTGACGTTTCACCTAGTTCAACTGCATTTGGTAGGCGTGTTTCTGGGCGCCATGGGGTGTTGTCAAAAGCTTTTTCTAAATACACTTCTGAGCAGCTCCCCTGAAAACACGGTACACCACGCTCTACAATTGCATTAACTATACGGTCGCGATCCCAACCAGAGGCCAATTGTTCAGGCTTAATAAACATATAATGCTTATATTCAGCGTGTTCAATGTATTCAGGAACCTCAACTAAACGGATACAATCAAAGCCAGTTGCGGCTTGGTCAAGTTGTGCGCCATACGTTTGGCGTTTTGCAGTCCACTCTGTCATACGAGTTAGTTGAATACGGCCAAGCACAGCTTGCATTTCGGTCATGCGCCAGTTAGTACCAAAGCTTTCGTGTAACCATCTAAACCCTGGTGGGTGTTCGCGGTTATAAATTGCATCAAAGCTTTTACCGTGGTCTTTATAGCTCCACATAGTTGACCATAACTCTTTAGAATTAGTGGTTACCATGCCTCCTTCGCCGCCAGTGGTCATAATTTTATCTTGGCAAAAGCTCCACGCGCCTACATGGCCAATACTACCGACTGAGCGACCTTTATATTTAGCACCATGTGCCTGCGCGCAGTCTTCAATTACATAAAAGCCATGCTCTTTACTGAGTGCCATTATTTCGTCCATTTCAGCAGGCATACCGGCTAAGTGTACAACAATAACTGCTTTCGTTTTTGGTGTAAGTACCGCTTTAATACTTGCAGCTGTAATCGCTTGGCTATTTAAATCAACATCAGCAAATACAGGTGCTGCGCCAGCAGTAACAATACTTGAGGCAGACGCTAAAAAAGTTCGCGGTGTAGTAATAACTTCATCGCCTGTACCCACATTTAACGCTTTAAGCGCTATATCAAGCGCTAAAGTGCCATTACCAAGTGCGATTGCATACTCGCTACCTGCCCAAGAGGCAAATTCTTTTTCAAATTCGCGTCCTTCAGTACCCGTCCAGTAGTTAACTTTGTTTGACAAAACTACGCGACTTACAGCATCAGCCTCATCAGTAGTGAAGCTAGGCCAAGGAGAAAATGGGGTATTTAACATGATGTTCCTATTAATTTCATATAGAAATGAGTGTCTAATTTATTTTGCTACTGCAGGAGAGCCAAATGCAGTAACATTATCAGGTATATTTTTTAAAACTGTACTACCAGCACCAATCAAACAATTGTTACCAATTGACACTAACTGTTTTACTTGGCTACCAATACCAACCCAGCTTTTACTACCCACAATAACACCGCCAGCTAAAGCGACATTCGGGCAAATATGGGCAAAATCATCAATAATGCAATCATGCTCAACAACAGCTCCGGTGTTGATAATACAACCAGCACCCACTTTGGCAAATGCATTAATTACAACACCCGCAAAAACTACGGTGCCCTGTGCTATTGCTGCATATTTACTTATCACTGCTGTTGGATGAATCAAAGTAATAAGATTAAAATTATTTTGTTGTAATAATTTTATTTTTTGCTGGCGAATTTCGTTATTTCCAATTGCAACAACTACATCATTACTACACGTGGGGCTTTGATTTTTTAGCGCAATTAAATCAGCGCAAGTACCATATATTGGCCAATGCTCAATGTGGGTTTTGCTAGGGTAGGCATCATCATAAAATTTAACAGTAAAGCCAAGCAGCTCGGCAATATCGGCAATAACCTTACCATGGCCGCTTGCGCCAACTATGGCTAACTGTTTAGTCATTATTAGAACCTTTAAACGGCTCAATCGTTACATGCCCGTCAGCACTTATGCCTTCACGAACAAAAACTTTTTTTACGGTGAGTAATAATATTTTGAAGTCGAGCAACAAGCTTTGGTTATCAACATACCAAACATCAAATTTAAACTTTTGATCCCAACTAATTGCATTCCGACCATTTACTTGTGCCCAACCAGTAATTCCAGGTCGTACATTATGGCGACGCGCTTGCTCAGCACTATAAAGCGGTAAATATTGCACAAGCAGTGGCCTTGGCCCTACTAAGCTCATATCGCCTTTTAATACGTTAAATAAACCGGGCAATTCATCTAAACTTGTAGATCGCAAAAATGCGCCAAATTTAGTCATACGCTCATTATCTGGCAGCAAGTTCCCCTGCTTATCTTTACCATCAAGCATGGTTCTAAACTTCATCATTTTAAATACTTTACCATGTAAACCTGGGCGGTCTTGAGTAAATAAAATAGGTGAGCCCAGTTTAAAACGAATTAGTACAGCAACTACAATTATTATTGGTAGCAGAGTAAAAAGAGCACATAGGGCAACTAAAAAATCAAAAAGGCGCTTCATTTAACAGCTCCAGTAACCCAAGTTACCCACTTATCAGCTAAGTTATGGCGATTAAAATCACGTTTAGCCAAAGACTGCGCCCTGTCGCCCATTACAGGTAGTCGATCTTTATTATCAGCGGCATCTACTAACGCATCAGCAAAAGCCTGTGCATTGTCAGGCTCAATAGCATAACCACAATTATTATCGTTAATCATCCCAGCTAACCAACCAGGATAATTATTCAAAACTGGTAAGCCTGCAGAAATATAATCAAAGAATTTATTGGGTGATGTACCATAATAAAAAGCCGGAATATTAGCCAATAACTGTAAGCCAATATCAGCACCTTTCATCAGCTCAGCTAATTTGCTTTTATTAACAGGGGGGTGGAATATTACATTATCCAACCCTTCTTGCTTAGCTCTTGTCTGTAAGCTTTCTTTCAACTTACCTTGGCCAACTAAAACGAGTTTAATATCGTGACGGCCGCGTTTTTTTAATTCAACAGCGGCATTTAATGCGGCATCTAAGCCATTTGCCTGCCCATGAGTACCAGTAAAAACAGCCATCAAATCGTTATCAGCAACGCCATCAGGTCTCCATGCGGTAACATCATTAGCAAAAATAGTTAAATCACATCCATTAGGTACAATTTCTACTTTACTTGCTTTAACGCCACGTTTTTTAATACCTTCAACAATCCCAGGCGACAAACCTATACAACGATTAGCAGAACGGTAAGAACACCATTCTAAAGCAGACATAGCAGCTAACACTAGCGGGTTTGTAATTACCCCCATTTCTTTTGGTAACTCAGGCCATAAATCGCGAACCTCAAATACAAAAGGCTTGCCTCTAAGCCAACGCGCAAATATACCCGGTATACCTGCTGTTAAAGGCGTTGTAGTTGCAAAAACCACGTCGTATTTATGAGTTAATGCAATACCAATACTTTTTAAAGCAAACTTTAAAAAAGTACCCGCACGCTTTACTAAACCATCAGAATTTGAATAAGCTAAATCAAACTCAATAATATGAATACCATCCACTACACCTTCTCTTCGGCCTTTTATAAAGTCTGGAGTTAAGCCAGTTTCGCCTCCCCCATAACTACCGCAAACCATAGTAACGTGGTGACCATGTTTAAGTAAACGCTGCGCCATTTCATAAGAGCGTATGCCTGTAGAGCCGCTTGGCGTAGAAAAATGCTGGTGAAAATATAAAACATTCATAATTAAAACTTTACTTCCGTGGTAAGTATTCCAGGCTTATTAACTTCGATTTCGAGTACTGGAATTTCAGATTCTTGATAATAATAGCGAGATTCATAACCCGTGGTTAATTCAATACGCTTTATATTGATATCTGCTGAAAAACTAATTGTGCATAACTCACTAAAAACACTATCACCAACTAATTGCCAATCAGCAGGAGCAAGTCTAAGTCGTAGTATTGCTTTGTCTTTAAAACCATTAATAATATCCTTTATTATTAATGAATTAGGGTGTAATTCTATAGCTCTAGTATGCTCGCAACCAAAGCGGTCTTTATAGCCTGCAGTAACCGTTTGGTACTCATTGCTCACAGCAAGCGCTTTTTTAGTAGAGGTTTTTAACCAATCACCCAATAAAAAACGGCTTAAACGTGGCATTTGTTCATGCGAATCAAATTCAACCGTGTTATGGCTCTTTACGCCACCGTAGTAATCAATGTATTTTTGCCCAGCATTGTAGCTAAATGTGCCACCGTCGCGAAATATATTTTGGCCATTTAGCCAAAAATCGATATGTAAAGCATCACATTGGCTTGGTCTAAACTTAAACATAGGGTAGTTAAAATAAAGCACTGCATTTGTGCAAGCTAGATAAGTGTAGCCACCGTTGATAAAATCTTTTGGCGCTTTACCTGCTATTGATTGCTCAGGTATGCTTAACTCTAACCAGTTAAGTGGGATGTTAAAATCACCACTCAAATCATATGCAACTTTATTATTAAATACTACACTTGCAAGTTGAACACTTGGTCTAAAATCCCTGTAGTCAGTGCCAGTTAAAGGGATTAAACGCGCGCCGTCATTAGCACCAAGATTTGGTGCATCGCCAGTATTGGTGCTAGTAAAATAAAACAGCCAATTAGTGGCAACTTTTAATTTAGCGTATAAGCGTTTTGTAAAAAGAGGGAGATCATGCTTTTGCCGCCAAACTTCTGCCAAGCTATAAGTATCTAACATCACACGATGATAAGTTACTGAGTACTGGCTAAAACTTCCATCTTCTTCAATTAATTTTTGGGCTCTATTTTCTAGCCATTTTAAGCCTTGCTTTTGCCATTTAAGACCTTCAGCATCGCCATTTTGTGCGAGCCATGAGCCACCAATGTAAAGTGCAGCAGCTTCTGATGTACCATGGTTATTGTCTTGCGCAACCGCATACATAATTGTTGGCGATATTCGCTTTAAGTGCGCTTTTACAAAGCTCAGTAATGCAGGAGTGGTATTGTGAGTTTGTTTTAGTATAAGAGCAGCCAATGCCAAGTGCATCACCCTTATTGATGCCTCTTGCCCACACTTCCAATTAACGCCGTTATAGGTAGGGTTTTTATCTACCCAATCTATTAACCATGAGTTTAATTTGCTAAATGCGTTATCATCACCCGTAGCTACATGTTGAGCAAAACTAACAACCCAATCAAAACGCGATGCTTCCCACACACCTTTGATATCACCTAACTGATTATTAAAATCACCAATTAAATACCAAGGCTTATCAGCAGGTGCTAATTCACCATTTAAACAACTTTGGTGCCAATTAGGGATCGCTAAATCAACCTTTTCAAGGCCAAAGTATGTATGCTTATTAAACCATTGAGTATTACACTGGATATTAACAGTCGAGCCAATATACGGCGTAAAAAAGCCCCCTTTAATTACTTCATGTTTTAATTTTTTTACAGTAGACAAGCCAGCTTTAACACTCATTTGATATATAAAGAATCTAACTAGACTCCAAAAGCTCAAACTAAAAAGGGTTTTTAATTTATCCATTTTACTACTTATGTCGCTCAGAAGGTCTTGAAGTTAATCTTTCGCTATACCGTAGGTAACTCATCAACAATAAGCTTGAATTTTCCCGAAACAGTTTTGACCGGTTCCAATACTCTTAAAAAATCAAATTCTATATTAACGTTACTACTATCAAATAACAGGTTAACATTTATAGGTAGCTCCTCCTTTGTACAATATAAAATTGTAACTAAGCCAGGTGCATTTTGAAATACCTGTATATGAGTAACATAATTGAAAATTTCATGATGTCTCCCAAATATTAGACCAGTTAGCGGTATTTTTTTACCAACACTATCTATAACAAACTCACCGGTCCTTCCTTCGTGCAAACGAAATGAATTAACAATCCCATCTTGCTCATCATAACTTAAAACTTTATCACCTGTAGCATACCGTATCAACGGTGTACCATAGCTTTCATAAGCAGTACCAATTAATTCACTTTCGACGATTTCACAATAGCCGTATGACTGTAAAACATTGAACTCCCCCTTAACCTCTTTTTCATATCCCATGATACAGCGCTCTGTATGCCCATAAAATGATTGAGTTTTCACTTGAAAAACTTCTTCTATTTTATCTCGAAAATAAGCATGTGGATATTCAGACGTTAAAAATACACCTTTGAGATTTTTTATAAGTGAAGTTAAAATTATAGGGTTCTTTTCGCAGTAAGCTGCAAACTCAAATATCGCACTAGGATATCCATGAAGATATTTAATTGCCCTAATTGAGTTAAATTTAAGTAACTTCTTAGATATTAGGTCAAAATCTGAATATATATCTACCACAAGTGAATGGCGAATAAGATCATAGTCTACAAAATCATTGACTTGGCTTCGTCCTGCAAATATAACTTTTAATTCATTTGGTGAAAAACCTAGCTCACGCCAAGCACGATGGACATGCGCCCATTCATGACCCATTGCATTTGAAGTTACATAGAACTTAAAAGGTTGGCCAGTACTACCGCCTGTATTACTGAGCTGAAGATCTGAACGATTCATATTCGAAATATGCTCAATTTTATAAGAACTTAAATCAGATTTTGTAACTATTGGGATATTTTTTATATCTTCAAAACACTTCAAGTTATTTAAGCTGAAATTGTGATCAGAATAAAACTCCTTATAAAAAACGGTATTACTTATTGCATAATCAACAATTTTGTACATTTTTTCTAAAATTAATTCTTGATTACCCTTTATACCATCTTCATACAATTTCAACTCAAGTGATGAGCGAGCATAACTAGCACCTATACCAGGCCTTTTAGAGTAACTAAGATTGGATATTATGCTTCCAATTCTAATACCTACAGGTAACTTATGTGCATTTTTTTTTATATAGTTGGCAATATTCATAATTTAACTTTAGCCTTTACTAACACAGATATAAGGAATGTACGCAAACGATTATACTTATTTTTAAAAAACACCATAGCTCTACTTTCTCTTGAAAAATATACAGGGATTAACTTTTTATGATATCTATTTTTTGAAAACCATAAATCGTACTCCTTAAAACTAAAACCCGAAAAAGGTGTTAATTCATTCATAATACTTGAATTCATAAGGTTTTCAGTTTTATAAAAATCTACTTTTTGATCTTGTTTATTATATTTGAAAAAGTGACATAAATGTTCACCATCCAGACTAAATTCGAAAGCAAGTTGTAAATCACAAAAACGAGGGAAAGCTAACCGTCCTGAAATGAAGAAATCCTGTTGAAATAGCCAGTTGCCTAAACTGTAGATTATTGGTTTTCCTTTATATATTTCAGCTCCCTGCACCCTGTGGGAGTGTGTACCAACTATACAATCGCATCCTAAGTCGATCAAATTATGGGCTAGAGCTCTTTGTGAAGGCATAGGATAAGCCTCTAACTCATAGTCCCAATGAAAAAAAACAATAATCTTTTTATTTGGATTTCTATTTTTATACTTTTTGAACTCATTTATAACATAGGCATCCTTTAGCGGGTTTACACCTGGTTTATGAGTATTGGCTTCTGGGCACTCAACAATCGACCAACCAAAATTCAGTACTATAACATCGTCTAACTCAAGAGGTTCGGAGGCCTCATTTAAATTTCTTCCAGCACCAAAGAAATCAACATCTATCGAGTGCAAATTCTCAATAGTTTCATTAATATTTCCATTATCTAAAATATGGTTATTACAAATAGAATAAGTAACATCACAGCTTTCTGAATGTAATTTTATCGCGTCATAATCATTAACAACAACTCTACTGCCAACATAATCACTTACATTCTTTACTAAGCTGCCTTCCAAGTTTGCAATGAATTTTTTATTTCGGAAAAAATCTGGGCACTCTAAATCAACTTTTGAGCCTATGGCTATATCACCTAAGAAAATCAAAGTCTCTCCTAAAATATTACGTTAATGTTTTATGAATCAACCGATTCCAACATAATAGTTCGGTTCCGGTATCTATAGCTGCCTGCTTCTTATCCATTAATAAACGTTTGTTATTTATTAATTCCCCCAACGACACATAGAATGCTTCTAAATTAACATCAGAGCACTTATGAATAGTTAAAGCACCTTTACAATTAAGGTAATCTACACTTTCATCCTCTCTCAAAAGACCTACAACCAAAGGTATTCCTGACGCAATAGCTTGTTGCCAAAGTATAGATTGACTTGAAGGGAAAAAGCCTATATCGGAAGCTAGTAGGTGTGAATAGACATCATTTTTATTTAACCAACCTGTAAATATTATATCAACTCTATCTTTAGATAAGGCTTTTAATTTATTATAATACTCTTCGTGAGTAGCGGATGATTCACCAACAACAATTAACTTCAAGTTACTATTATTGAACTTCCTGTAAGTCTCAATTGCTAAATCAATTTTTTTCAACGGGTTTAGCTTGCCACCACAAAATATTACAATGTCATTCTCCTTTATGGAATATTTTTCCCTTACTTTATCCCTACTATTTACTTTCTTCAGATCATCGATGAGATCTGTATCTGCTCCAAGTGGTAATAACTCCATTTTATCAACAGATATAGAGTAAATATTATTTACAAAGTCTTTAACACTATCAGCAACTACAAATAATTTATGAATATCTTTTTCAACATACTTATATAGACTTTTTCTTATTATTTTATGCAGTACATTTAATGACAACCAGTTATGGGCCGAATTTATATAATCCATGTGTAAATCAACAACCAGCTTAACACCATGTTCATTAACATATTTTTTCACAGTTAATAAGTCAGGTAAAAAACTATGGAAGTATATAACATCAGGCTTAAAACTCTCCACATACTCTTTTAGAGAAGAGAAAAAACGAATTTTATTCAACAAGTTATACGAGTAATTTCTCTTCACTATTTGACTACCATATTTATCCTTGTATATTCTCTCTACACCTGTTTCTCCACGACTTTCATAAAAATCGAAAACATTCTCGTATGTAGAAGTTATTATCATCACTTCATGCCCATACTTATTATAATATTTAGATAAGAGATTCTCTTGGAATTCCAACCCCTCATCATAGAAATCACAGACCATTAAAACTTTCATAAATCCCCATCAAAAATTAACTATTAATAATTATTATTCACTTCTCAGTACGATAAGCAAAGATAAAAGGTAAGAACAAAGACAACCAAAGAAGTTTATATTCTGCATAAGTTGAACTTTTAAGAACTTCTAGAAAAGGAATCAATGGAACCATAAAATAACCCCTTAAAATAGGACTGATATACATTTTTGAATATAAAAATAAAAAGACAAAAAATATAGACAACGATAAAAAACCTGCATCTGATATTACATCAAGAAAAATATTATGGGGGTAATCTTTTATTTCTACAGAATGCAATAAAACTCCGAAACTACCAAGTCCTGTCCCAAAAATAAATTGGTTAAAACCAGTAATTACATTTAGGAAGTTATCAAAATATTCCCCCCTAGCACCACCACTTGATAATGATGAAAATCTTAAAATAGTCCTTGATATCATTGTATCTCCATTATCAACTTGAACGACAATCATAACTATAAATACAACAAGCGCACTTACAACAATAGAACTGAAAAGCTTTTTCTTCACGAGAGCGAAGTACAAGAAATGAGATAAAAATAAAAATAACAATGGACCTCTAGCACCACTCAATATTAACAAGAAATATATTAATAAAATTGCACTTCCATTAATTTTACCCAACACATTAAAACTTATAAGCAATGCACCTGCAAACGCTAAAGCTTGACCAGTACTGAGGTAAACCGCAACATTATCTTTATTAATGCTAATACCATCAATAGCGTTTACACCGTAAAAAAGCGGATATAAGAACCCTAAAAAAACTATCAGAACCACATAAAATCTGGAAAATAGAATTACATCACTTCTATTGAAAACAATAAAAATAAGCCCTGCAATAAGGATATTAACAGATAGGGATAACAACTTTATAATTCCATACTCGATAAACTTAGAATAAAAAAGAGAGACAAAAACACTGATAAAAAACAAAAACATCATTAGTAATATGTAGTATTGCTCATTTTTAATATAAACCCTATAACGATTACACTTGCATTTTATTGACAATATAACTATTACAATCAACCCAAATAAAGAAAAATTAAAGTCAAACAACCCCAAAGCACTTGGGTAATAATTCAACACAGGTGAAAGGGCATATAAAGATAAGCTTAAAGCCAAAATATACTTAAGCATAAAGTTCACTTTTAAAATTAGATGTGAATATCATTTAGAATAGACTCGAGCAAGATAGCGAGCAATGAGGATGTAGGTAATATACCAGCCTCCCATTAAAAAGCTTAGCGCCGAAATAAAAACAAAAAAGTCATTAAAACCAATTGCACTAGCTAGCATTAACAACACAAGCTTAGAAAGAGTGAAGTAAAACTGTATTTTTTGTTGTTCGATAACAATGAGAACTCTAGTTAAGGGGCTTGCAATGAATTGTAAGGCGTACATAAACATCATAATATATAGAATATCACTAATCCCTTCCCAATCATCCCCCAATATCTCTTTTGCAAAAAAAGCCAGCACAGCAAAACATAAAATCAAAGGGATAGATAACTTAAGTTGCTTTTTTAAATAACTATCAAAAATAGAAGTTACACCTTTGTTTTCCCTAACTTTTTCAGAGCATTCAGCGATAAACAATGCGCTTATACTATTTGTAATAATCCCTATAGGCCCTGCTCCGATCATACTAACCATAGTATATAACCCAGCTTCACTTTTGCCAAAAGCATAGCCAATCAGAATTATCGGAAGGTAGTTTACCAAAGCATCAACCAGCGCTGAAGGAGCGCCATATTTTGGGAATTGAACATACCTGCGGCAAAGTGAAAAAAACTTAAGTCGATCAAAACTAAACCTCAACCTCCCTAAAAACAAAGAAGATATAACTAATGCAATTAAATAACCATGTAATAAGTGATATTCACTTTCAAAAAGATACAAAATAAGTATTAGAGCCCCCCCCCCTCTAAATATTGGCTGGATAAACTTGGCTATAGAGATTTGCTTATATTTCTTACACCTGACCGATACTTGTAATTTTATTTGAAAAAAAGCCAGCCCAAAACTACCTAGAACACACATAAAAAGGAAATAAAAACTTTCCAACTTAAAAAACAATGCATATAAAAGAAAAAAGGCTGAAATTAATAAGCAAATAGTTAATGCCAAATAAGTTAAGTGCGCGGCTAATAAATCTGAGTATTTAGAGCTCTTTATAATTGGTATAGCTTGCTCATATTTTAATGTAAGAAAAATAGAGATTGGGGCTGTAAAACTAATAAACAGCCCCAACTGTCCAAATGCTTCTGGTGATGCATTTCGAGATAAAAGAGGGAGAATTAGAAAGTATATAACCTGACCAAAAGCAGGTAAAAGAGACATGATAAAAATAGGACTTCTAAAAACCCTCCGCAATTTTAGAATGAAGCTCATAAATACCCATGCATAGGCAAACTAAACACTGATTTAGCTAGCTTTTCTGCAATTGGAAAATCCCCCGTCTGATATCCTAACTGACTAAATGCGGTTTGCTCATGCATGCAGGTACTGTAGTAAACCATGGTAGGTATACCTTGCTCTTTATATTCAGCCATATCAGCATCACGATTGGCTGATACTAGCGTATATTGTGCCCATGAGCTTACATAGCCTGCTGGTATTTGTGGTGTTTGGTATTTTGATGCTAATTGTTCTTCATAATTTGTAGCCGCTTTATTACGGTTAATCAGTTCTGTCGGGAACTCGGCTAGTTTTTCAAGCAATATAGCTGCTTGAATTGTATCTAGGCGGCTGTTCATACCTATACGTACGTTGTCGTATTTATCTTTACCCTTGCCGTGTACGCGGTACGATTTTAGTAGTTCTGCGTATTCGTCATTATTAGTAAAAACAGCCCCACCATCGCCATAACACCCCAGTGGTTTTGCTGGGAAAAAACTGGTTGTAGCGATATCACCAAAACTACCTGCACGCCTTACATCACCGTTATCGTCACAGATAGAGCCACCAAAACCTTGTGCGGCATCTTCAACGAGCTTTAGGTTATATTTATCGGCAATTTTTTGGATTTCAGGGTAGTTGGCTGGTAAACCAAATAAATCCACTGCAATAATCGCTTTAGGGGTTAATTTGCCTTCAGCTATTGTCGCTTGAATGCGGTTTTCTAAATCGATTGGGCAAATGTTAAATGTTGCTTCATCTGAATCTACAAATACCGGAGTCGCACCTTCATAAGCAATCACTTCTGCTGTAGCAAAAAACGTAAAGGTGGGGCAAAAAACCGCATCACCAGGCTTTATATCAAGCACCATCATGGCAAGTGTTAATGCATCAGTGCCATTTGCACAGGTAATAGCGTGTTTAACACCCACGTACTTTGCAAGCTCATATTCAAGCTCTTGCACTTCTGGGCCCATTATATAGTGGCCATGCTCTAAAACCGTTTTAATTCGCGCGTCTATTTTTGTTTTTAAATGCTGATATTGCGCCGCTAAATCTATAAATTGTATCGTCATTTTAAATTCTTTAAATTAATTTGTATGGTTAGTTTGCATAGGATTAGAAAATTGCAGCCACCAAACCTTACGGACTTGATGGCTTACGAGACTTATGCCCCACAATAATTACTGGCAATGCTTAAATAAAAGTGCTTGTTATTTTATAAACAACACCTCTCCCTCTAACACATATTCTTCACCAGTATGCTCGCACTTAGTACTGGCATTACCTGTGAATGGCAGGTCTAACTGCTCACCATATTTACTTATCCAACCAATTTGTTTAGCTGGTACACCCACCATTAACGCGAACGGTTTGACATCTTTATTGATAACAGCGCCCGCCCCCACTAACGAATATTCACCAATGGTTACACCACACACAATGGTGCAATTAGCACCCAAGGTGGCGCCTTTTTTTACTAAGGTATCACGATATTCTGTTTTGCGCTCAATGAACGAGCGCGGGTTATACACATTGGTAAACACCATGCTTGGCCCACAAAATACGTCGTCTTCAATGTGTACGTTGTCGTACACAGACACATTATTTTGCACTTTTACGTTATTGCCAATGGTGACTTTATTACCTACGAATACATTTTGACCTAGTGAACAACCATCACCAATTTGAGCACCACTACACACGTGCACAAAATGCCAAACACGTGTGTCAGAGCCTATTTTTGCGCCAGCATCAACAATAGCGCTTTCATGCACATGGTAGTTCATGATTATAATACCTTTGAAAGAAGTGGATGCGCTTTGCTACTTGCTTCTACCAGTGGCATTTCGCGGATTTTTTCTACCGTTTCAATTGCAACACGGTTTTCATCAATACCAAAACCGTTACCCGCTAAAATATTTTGATAACTCTGTGTATGTAAATCAGTAAAGCCACCTGAGAACTCAAGCTCTTCAGTAGTATTACCATCTTTAATGGTAATACTACGGTAGGTTAGTTTCTCACCTTTAACTGCATTGTCAGGCAAGTTATTCGAATCAATTGACAGGAACCACTTAACACGTGCGCGCTCATATTCTAGGTAGCCGCTCGAGGTTTTCTCATCCCTAAAGTGAACTTCATTATGCTTAAGGTCACCAAAAATAAAATGCAGCATATCGTAAAAGTGCACACCAATATTCGTTGCTACACCGCCTGATTTATGGTCGAAGCCTTTCCATGATTTCATGTACCACTTTCCGCGTGATGTCATGTAGGTTAAGTCTACATCGAATACTTTGTCTGCAGGTGCTGCAGCCACTTTTTCTTTTAAAGCAATAATAGACGGGTGTAGTCTTAGCTGTAGAATCGAGTTTACATTTGCACCGTATTTTTCTTCGTATTCTTTTAGAATATCCATGTCTTCTGAATGAAGCACTAATGGTTTTTCACAAATGACATCAATACCATTTTTTAAAGCGTACTTCATATGTGGTGCATGTAAGTAATTTGGACTACAAATAGCGATATAATCTAGCTTTTGGCCTTTCATTGCACAGTCTTCAACAAAGGCGGTGAAGTCTTCAAACTCTGTAAAAAATTCAGCGTCAGGAAAGTGGCTATCCATAATACCAACAGAGTCATTAATATCCATTGCAACTAACAGGTTATGTCCTGTCTCTTTAATTGCCTTTAAATGTCGTGGAGCAATGTAGCCTGAAGCACCGATAAGGGCGAAATTTTTCATGTTAAAATCCTTTCTTATAATCTAATATCTGAGTCTTTAGGGCCAAATACATGTTTTACATCATAGAGCACGTGTTTTTCTTTACCGAATTGGCGGATAGCTTCGACGCCCATGTTTTTAAATTCACTATGGTCAACCGCTAAAACAATACCGTCATAATGATTTTCTTTTAATGTGCTAACTAATGACAAGTCATATTCATGCTCTACTTCCGCTGGGTTTGCCCAACCGTCATACACGTCAACACTCATGTTAAAGTCTTTTAATTCATTGACGATATCGATGATTTTAGTATTACGTACATCTGGGCAGTCGCCTTTAAAGGTAAAACCTAATACCAGTACTTTTGCTTCGTCGATATGGATTTTTTGGCTTGATAGTTTTTTAACTAATTGAGTTGCTACATACTCACCCATACCATCATTAATACGACGACCTGCCAAAATCACTTCTGGGCGGTAACCCACTTCTTGTGCTTTATGAGTTAAATAATAAGGGTCAACACTGATACAGTGCCCACCCACTAAACCCGGTTTAAACTTTAAGAAGTTCCACTTGGTTCCCGCAGCATTAAGTACTTCTTCTGTATCAATACCTAAGCGGTTAAAGATTTTTGCAAATTCATTAATGATTGCGATATTCAAATCACGCTGGGTGTTCTCAATCACTTTTGCGGCTTCAGCTACTTTCAATGAGCCAGCCAAATGCGTGCCTGCTGTGATGATTGAGCCATATAAATTATTTACAAACTCACCAACTTCAGGAGTAGAGCCTGAGGTGATTTTCATTATTTTTGTTAGTGTATTTACTTTATCACCCGGGTTAATACGTTCTGGTGAGTACCCAGCGAAAAAGTCTTGGTTAAACACTAAACCTGATACTTTTTCAATAATTGGTAGACACACTTCTTCCGTCGCACCTGGGTATACCGTTGACTCATAAATAACAACATCGCCCTTTTTAACAAATTCACCTAATAATTCTGATGCTTTGCGAAGAGGTGTTAAATCCGGTGCATTACTGTCATCAATCGGGGTTGGCACTGTCACAATGTAAACATTGCACTCAGCTAAATCTTGCTTGTTACAAGAGAAGGTTAGGCTTTTCACGTCAGCAAGTTCAGTATCACTTACTTCTAATGTAGCATCATGACCTGCCTCTAATTCATCAACACGTTTTTGGTTAATATCAAAGCCTAATACCGGATACTTCTTACCAAACTCAACTGCCAATGGAAGGCCCACGTAACCAAGTCCAATTATTCCAATACTTACATTATTTAATTCCATTACCAAATACCTTTTGTATCAACTAGATAACCAGTTTTAATGACGTTACCTTTAAACTCTTTATGATCAACAAGCAATAAGTGAATATCTGCTGTATTTTTTGCCACTTCAAATATTGCTAACTCTAAACCATAAAGATTACTTGGTAATTCATTAATATTAGGCTCAATAGCGATAACAGTTCCAGAGTGTAGTTCAGCTATTTGTTTAGTAATATTTAAAGCTGGGCTTTCGCGTAGGTCATCTATGTCTGGTTTGAACGCCAAACCATAGCAAGCTATAGTGACATCTTTAGCTGTTTTTGTTGGGTTAGCTTGTAAGAAATCAGCTATTGCTAGTTTAACTTTATTAATTACCCATTGCGGTTTAGCATCATTAACTTTACGTGCGGTATGAATTATTTGTGCCTCTTCAGGCGTTTTACTCACAATAAACCATGGGTCTACCGCTATACAATGCCCACCAACACCAGGACCTGGTTGTAAAATATTAATACGTGGATGGCGGTTAGCCAGAGAGATAAGCTCCCAAACATCGATATCTAACTTATCACAAATGATTGATAACTCATTAGCAAAGGCTATTTGCACATCACGGCATGAGTTTTCAGTCAACTTTGCCATTTCTGCGGTACGGGCATTGGTTATTACACATTCACCTTGTACAAATGTTTTGTAAAGCTCAACAGCTCGGGCTGAACACTTGGCAGTCATGCCACCAATTACACGGTCATTTTCAACCAATTCACGCACTACATGCCCTGGTAATACACGCTCAGGGCAATGCGCTACATTTACATCAACATTTCCACCTGCATGCTCTTTATTAGGGGAAGGGAATGATAAATCAGGGCGGGCTGCAGCTAACCACTCCGCCATTTGCTCTGTAGCACCAACCGGTGAGGTAGATTCTAGTATTACTAAGTCACCTTTTTTAAGTACTGGAGCAATCGCTTCAGAGGCTTTTTTGATATAGCTTAAATCTGGCTCTGGTATTGCAGAATCACTTTCGTTATTAAGAGAACTCTTAAATGGTGTTGGTACTGCAATTAAAAATGCATCCGCAGGCTCTGGTGACGTTACGGCTTTTAAATAGCCCTCAGTCACAGCTGCATGTACGATCATGTCTAAATCTGGTTCTACTATATGTATTTCACCACGGTTAATTGTATCTACCGCGTGCTGATTTACATCAACACCAATTACGTTTTTTTTACGTGATGCAAACATCGCAGCTGTTGGTAAGCCAATATAGCCTAAACCAATAACTGAAATTGTATTAAATGACATGATAATCCTTTTAAATAGGTTCTAGGTTCTAGGTTCTAGGTTCTA
>NZ_JACJDM010000006.1:0-170425 GCF_014163545.1 Pseudoalteromonas sp. SR45-6 | reverse complement strand
TTGGCACCCAGATATGACAGCGCTGACAGCTAAGAATATGATATCAAAAAGTTTATGGACAACTTTACCCTGCTGGCGAGGGTCGTCAATTGATTCGAAATATTTAAATAGTTGAATATCAGGCACGGGGGCTCCTTAAAAAGGAGTATAAGATCATACTTTTAAGTCAAGGTAAAGTTCGTGATCTTGCCCTGTATAAAACTTAAAAGCATGCTCAGTAAAATGAGTTTCATCGAAATAATTTGAAATTACTTTAATTTCAAATGCCGTATTATTTCTTAAAACAACACTCGTATTGCAATATACCAAATCGCAAATAGTATATACTACGGCTTCAATAGCTTTAGGTGGTTTTTCAATCGCATTTGAAAAGCATACCTGTGAATTAACTATTAAAAATAATAAAGTTAAAAATCTATATTTTGACATTATATTCCCTTGATGCACTATCGAAAAATTTGTGCCTTTCCTATTTTACTTTACGAGCACTTACTTCCCTCTAAAAAACTTTCCGAATATTTTATATATACAATCAGCAGTATAACTAAAAAGTGTAAGGAAGAAATAAAACAATAACGACAATGGTACTATTATTGTCAACAACCCCCAATCATTTGAACTATAAGAGATTTGGCAAATTGTCAATGCAACTATTGAAAACACACATAGTAAAGTAAATGCATTTTCTTTTACATCTTCAAAAAGAAAGCTCAAAGAAAAGAAATTGGATTTAGAACGAAAAATATAAAAAACACAAGTGGTTAACGCTATGGCTATCCCATAGTGGTGATTTAAACTAATCACCAATAAAAATTGAAATATAATAAAAATAAAAATTACTTTTTTAATCATTTTTATTCCTTATTGATTCTAAAACTATTTACAAAACGCGACATAACTAGAGTATGTTTTCTTTGTTCCTTGCATATACATTACCCCATATCCAACTTCGTAAGAAGCTCCGAGTGCATCTATAGAAAATGAATCTAGACGATGCTCAATTGCATACGCAGCTCCGTGTACCTTTGCGCTGTACTTCTTAAACCCTCTCAAAAATGCAGCTCCTATTGTTTCAATTTCCGAAGTAGACCAACCTCGGATACCATCAATATCATAAAAAACTGTGCAATTACTATTTAAAGTCGTATTAAATTAAAGAGTTATGGTTTATTTATAGTTAAATCAGATACAGGAACAATCAGACTAAAAGATGATTAAATGAATGAAATATGAATATACGCTCAAATTAAATGACTACTTAAACGTAACTTTGCCGCCGATCATTTTATACGCGGGTGCGCCTCGGATAATTGCTTCTCGAGCAAAAGGGCGTGAGCAGTTGGGGCATACGCAAGGAATAGTGGTGAAATCTTGACTGATCCGTTCGATAAAACATTTAACCAATGCCCCTTTGCCGCCTTTACGATATTTGAATAGGGGAGCTTTACATTGACTACAAAAAATATCGACCGTTTTAGTAGGGCCTTTTTTATTCGGTTTTGCCATTATTTTGTTACTTTTACTACAAACACGCGAATAGATTAACAGCTTATGGCCAAAGTCCAAAGATTAAGCCCATTAAAGTAAACTGTAAAATATGGTAACCGCTATTGATTAAAAACAGCTTTAGTGGTCGTTGTTCATAAATATAGCTCATCCCTAAGGCACTGCTTACCCAACATAGTCCAACCGCAAAGCCAACGCCTACCGCAACCCCTAAATGTGGATGTGGTCCTAAAAACAGTGATAAGCCAAAAGCGATAAATAAAGATAAAACAAAACCGCCACCAAATACCCATTTTGGATTTGTTGCTTTTAAATCCAGCTCCGTTAATCCACAGCCTTCTAACCAGGCTCGTTGAAACAACCAAGGTGAATACCAAACGCCTCCTAACATAAAAGAAGACATGGCAGCTAATAATACGGCTACAAAATCCAGTTGTGATAAATCCATAATGACTACTTATGCTGATTGCAAAAAATACAATGATATTTTTACTGTAGTTAATGAACGCCATTGCAGCAACTATCTAAACTGCAAAACTATCTATGATGCGTGGCTGGTGCCCAAATATAAATGCACTAAAGTAATCTGAGCTTCATTTAAAGTGACTACAGGCGACTGTATTACTTAGTTGACCGGGTAAAACTTATTGCCTAAAAGGCAACAATAAACTTACTGAGCATTACTAAACCGGAAACCGTGATCCGAAATAACGCTCACTATTGCGCTAGGATTTACTGCTGAACTGGTTTTTTTTGTAGCTTACGCTGTAAAGTTCGCCGATGCATATTAAGTTGCCGAGCAGTTGCTGAAATATTGCCTTGATTGGTATGCAGCACTTGCTGAATATGTTCCCACTCAAGACGCTCTGGCGACATAGTTACAATATCATCTGCAATTAACTCAGTAGTTGGCTCGCATGTGCCTGTTAAGGCTCGTAATAACGTGAGCATATCAACGGGTTTTGTTAAATAATCATTTGCACCTAGGCGCATAGCCTCTACCGCTGTGGCAATACTGGCATAGCCTGTTAATAATACAATATGTGCGTCTGTTAGTAAGGCTCTCAGTGGTGCGATAAGAGCTAAACCGTTATCGTCAGCTAATTTCATATCTAACAGAATATGTGTCGGTGCGAAGTTTTTAGCTATGCCAATAGCCTCGGCTTTATCATGTGCCAGCTGACATGCAAAACCGTGTTTGGTTAAGCGCCGCGCTAACGTATTGGCAAGATTAATATCATCTTCAATAATTAATAGCTTCATACAGGCTCGACTTGTGGCTCATCAATGGTTAATTGTACTTTGGCAACCGCGCCACCTTGTGGGTGATTAAATAATGTTAAAGAGCCTTGTAAACGCTCAAATGTTACATTTGAAAGCATAACTGCTAGCCCCATCCCCGTTTCACTAGGCATTAACTGACCCCCTAACTCTGCCAATTGTGCTGCGCTAAATCCTTTACCAAAATCACGTATAACTAAACTCACTGTTTTAGGGTTATCTGGAGTCTGTTGCCAGTTCAATTCCAGTGTTTGTTGCTGTGCCTGTTGATTGGCAAAAGCAGCATTTTGCAACAAGTTTAATATCGCTGGCAGTAACATAGCATCATTAGTAACCGAGCTAGCAGGCGCTGCATTTAGCCAATTAAGCTGTTGATCGGGATACTGTAATAGCATTGTATCGCTAATTTGTTGAGCTAATGCGTTTAACGATACAGTCGCTGCAACCGTTTGTGTGCGTAGTTCAGATGACAGGGTACGAAACTGTTTTAACTGCTGTGCGCATTGCAACAAGGGCTGCTGCATGTCTTTCACAATCTCATTATCGGGCTGCTCTTCAAGAAGCTCTTCATACAATAATTGTAAATTGGCGATTGGGCTGGCTAATTGATGAGTAATTTGTGCCGCAGCACCATCAAGCGTGACTAACTGCTCTGCTCGTAATTGTTTTTCTCGCACAGTTGCAATTGTGCGCTCTCGCGAATGCAGTGCACGGTTCATAGTGCCGATAACGAATGCTATAACGCTAGCACTGATCACAAAGTTAACCCACATACCCACAAAGTGACTGGTCATTTGCATATGATGCATGCTGTGCTGAGGCATTTTAAATAGCAGCACGCTATAGGCGGTGATCGCTAATACAGCAATATAAGCTAAGCCGCGAGCACTGACACTCACCGCAGCAATCATTATTGGTAACAACAGTAACGACACAAATGCATTGGTCGCACCACCACTCAAAGACAGCAATACCGATAAAAAAAGCACATCGGCCGTAAGCTGCATTAACATCCCAAGTTCTTTCGCTTTACTGACATTACGATAAGCAATCACGCTTAAAATTTGGAATACGGCTTCAAGGGAGATCACTACCAGTAGAGGCAATAAAGGGATTTGGTGCTCAAGTAAAAAATAGACTGCTACAACGGCCAATAGTTGAATTGCAATTGCACCACTGCGTAACATCAGTAAACGGCTAATCGCAGGATCAGTGCGCATTAAAAACGCCATACATAATTACCTAACAAAAAAATACCTAATAAAAAATGCCTAATTAAAGAAGGTTAACCTAATCATCAGCCATAGAGATACTAAACACAGCACACGGCGTTCCTTGATGAAACACCATTTTCCACTGGCCTTCGGTTAATCGCCACAGCGACATCCGTAACGAATAGTTAAACTCAGCGCGCGCAGAGCGCCGATATGCCGCTTGATAACTTAGTTGGGCAATATCATCACTAAGCATTCGGCCTTTAAAATGCTGATTGTAAAACTGCGGCACGACTTCGGTAGGTAACCGCGTTAATACTTGATATTTATTAAATACAGTACCATTAGCGGCAATTTCAATAAAATCATCATCGAGCAAAGCATCCAATGCCTGCTCAGATTGACGGATCTCAGGATCTAATAATTGGCGCTCAGCGTCAATCAAATGATTAAACAATGATGCCTTGATTTTGCTGCCCATACTGTATCCTAAAATTGGTGTTTATATATTTGCCCTGCTTTCATCACAAATTGTACATTTTGCAATGTCGTTATATCATCAAGAGGAGAGCCATTAACGCTGATGATATCTGCTTGTTTACCAACACTCAACTGCCCTAGTCGGTCTTGTTGGCCGAGTAACTTAGCGGCATTAACTGTTGCTGACATAATAGCCTGTTTTTCAGTCATGCCATATTTAACTAACCATAAAAACTCATCAGCATTATTACCATGGCGTGATACGCCAGAATCTGTACCAAAAGCAATATTAACATTGTTTTTTAATGCCAGTTTAAATGAAGCTGCAACATTTGGTACAACGGTGCGTACTTTATCAGCAATAGCTGTTGGCATATTTGGGTTACTGAGAACTTCTTGACTGACCGTTTGGCCTGCCAATAACGTGGGCACTAAATAAGCGTTGTATTGCTTAAATAACTTTACAGTCTCTTTGTCTAGGTAAGAGCCATGTTCAATTGAATCAACACCTGCACGTAATGCCGCTTTGATCCCTGATGTACCATGAGCATGGGCTGTTACGCTGCGCCCTAAGTTATGTGCAGTATCAACAATCGCCATCAACTCTTGATCTGTGAACTGCTGATTGACACCCGCTGCGGTATTACTTAACACCCCACCCGTTGCGGTAATTTTAATTACATCAGCACCTGATTTAATTACTTCACGAACCGCGCGGCGACAATCATCAGCACCATCACACCCCCCTAACCCTCCACTTATCACATCACTAATATCTTTACGGTAACCGTGCAGATCAGCATGCCCGCCTGTTGGGGTAATTGTATCTCCTGCAGCAAAAATACGTGGCCCTTGAATATCTCCACGCTCAACGGCACGCTGTAGTGGAAAGATCACTTTATAGCTACTACCTAAATCACGCACGGAGGTAAAACCCGCAGCAAGAGTGCGCTGCAAATATTTAACTGAGCGCAGCGCATAATCAGCCTCATATTCTGTTAGCCAGCGATGTGGATTAGCACTTGCGTCACGCTCAAAAGTAACATGTACGTGCATATCAATTAATCCAGGCATAACAAATTGATTTTTTAAATCAATGATCTTTGCATCGGGCAATGCTAGATCGGTAACACTCATATAGCCTTTTTCGATGCGCGTGATGATAGCGTCTTCTATAACAATAGTGCGTTGCTTTTCTAGTGTTTGTTCAGCACCTGCTAACATTGATCCTGCGTAAATAACCTGAGTTTGTGTTGCAAAACCCGCCGCAGAGCATACCGTCGTACCCAATGCAGCCAAGATAGTAATTAATTTTTGTTTCATGTTTACCTCATTTTTCTACTACCATTAGCCTAAATTACGTTTAATTACCACTATTTACGACGTAAGCTAAGTTATAAACTAGTCTTAGAACTGGATTTTTGGTATAAATCAAACATAGATGACACATGTCTGACCACTTAAAGAGAGCACACTATGACCTACGCACACATAACGGGTTGGGGTAAATGTATCCCACCAGCGCGTATTAGCAACGATGAAATTAGCCAATTAGTTGATACCAATGATGAATGGATCACATCCCGCACTGGTATAAAAGCCCGTAGAGTAAGCCACGTTAGTACTGCAGAGCTTGCCACTGTAGCAGCTAAACATGCAATAGCCTGTGCTGGCATTGATGCTAAAGACATTGACTTAGTGTTATTAGCAACATGTACGCCCTCTACTATGGTGGCAAACACAGCTTCGTTAGTACAAAAAAACATTGGTGCAGTTGGCGCTGCCGCTATGGACACCAATGCAGCTTGCTCTGGTTTTTTATATGCAATACAAGCAGCGACTGCACAAATTCAAGCCGGTATGATCAAAAAAGCTGTAGTAATTGCTGCTGAACGTATGACCTGGTATGTAAACTGGGATCGCCGTGATAGTGCGGTGTTATTTGGTGATGGCGCCGGTGCCGTAGTACTTGAAGCAGCAGACACGCCAGCGGGTTTACTCGCGACAAAAACAGGCTGTGATAGCGAAGACCGTGATATCTTGCATATCACTAACTTTGGTAGTGACTTAAATAAATATGTGCCTATTGGGCCATCTGATTTATTATTTGAAGGTCGCGAAATCTTTAAGCGCGCAGTAAAGGGCATGAGTGAAGCCTGTGACGATGTGCTCACACAAGCAAATTTGAGCCTTGATGATATCGATGTACTTGTGCCACACCAAGCAAATTTACGTATCATTCAAGCCATTCAACATCGCTTAAAAGTGCCAGATGAAAAAGTAATGGTTAACATTGGCGAATACGGCAATACATCGGCAGCAACTATTGCAATCGCATTATGCGAAGCTGTTGAGCAAGGATTAATTAAACCACATGCTAATATCATGTCTGCAGCATTTGGTGCCGGATTAACTTGGGCTGCTAGTTACATAAAATGGGGCGAACGCGTCACGCCAATCAGCGTTAGCGATGCAGCACTACCACCGTGTGATAAAACCGGTTTAGAGTTAGTGGCCCCCGCAGTAGCAGCTTGCAAAGGCAGTGATCAATAACATACTCAATATGGCGCAGCTATACTGCGCCATTTACCACAGATAGCTAAAAATGATGCAATTGCTAGGAATTCACCACGCTGCAATTATATGCAGCGATTACACCCGCTCAAAACATTTTTATCATCAGATCTTACAGCTGCCGATAATTGCAGAGCATTTTCGCCAACATCGCCACTCATACAAATTAGATTTAGCCTTGCCTGATGGTAGCCAAATAGAGCTATTTTCATTTGATAATGCACCAAAGCGACCTAGTTACCCAGAAGCACAAGGTTTACGACATTTAGCATTTAAAGTGGCCAATATTGAGCAAAGTAAAGTGTATTTGCAAAGCCAAGGTGTGGCAGTAGAAGAGATTCGAACTGATGAATACACAGGTAAACAATTTACCTTTTTTGCAGATCCTGATGGGTTACCGCTTGAGCTTTATGAGGCATAACCTCACAAAGCTCAATAAATTTATTTAAAACGACTTTGTAAGTAGTTAAATACGGCACGAATACCGAGTGCTTCACCACCGACTGGACGACCAGGTAATGAGCGGATATTCCATGCCATTACATCAAAATGTACCCATGGTGTGGTTGGCTCTACAAATTCTTTTAAATAAAGTGCGGCAGTAATTGCGCCGCCGAATGGGGTACTTGCACAGTTAGCCATATCAGCAACATCACTTTTTAATAAACTTTTATATTGCTCAAAAAGCGGTAATTGCCAAACGGGATCGCTTACTGCAATACCGGCGTCAATAATGCCATTGGCAACATCACGCTCAGTTGAGAAAAACCCTGGTAACTCAGTGCCTAACGCAATACGACAAGCACCGGTTAAGGTTGCAAAATCAATGATCAACTCAGGATTGTCATTTTGTGCTTCCGTGAGTGCATCACATAACACTAAACGCCCCTCTGCGTCGGTGTTATCGATTTCGACCATAATGCCTTTACGTGTTTTAATTACATCGCCAGGGCGAAATGCATTGCGCGATACCGCATTCTCAACAGCGGGTACCAACACGCGTAAACGAATTGGTAAATTTGCCGCCATAATTAACTGCGCTAAACCAATTACATGAGCTGCGCCGCCCATGTCTTTTTTCATATTGCGCATACCTGAGCTTGGTTTAAGATCTAAACCACCAGAGTCAAAACAAACACCTTTACCGACTAAGGTGATCAAAGGAGCGTCTGCAGCGCCCCAGTGTAAATCAAGTAAACGCGGTTTATTTTCACTGGCGCGGCCTACCATGTGGATAGTTGGATAGTTTTGTTCTAATAATTCATCCCCTATCCATTCATTGAATTGACCATTGTAAGTGTGTGCTAAATCAGCCATCACTTGTGATAAGTGCTGTGGCATCATGTCTGCGGCAGGCGTATTAACTAGATCTCTAACTAAGTTAATCGCATTTGCTTGGCGTGTAATACGCGCAAACAATGCTTCATCGGCTATTGCTAATTGTGCTTTTACAGCACCTTTGGCTTTATATTCGCTAAATTCATAACCACCAAGTATAAAACCCAGAGCAATCTGTTCTAATTGTTGTTCACACTCTTGAACTTGGTAAATTCCTGCTGGCAGTTTGCTGGCTAATTCACCCGCGAGCCAAAAGTCATCAACGCTATTAACTAAACAATACACCTGACTTAGCGCTCCACTTTGTGGATTGACCACCAAGGCTAAACCTTGTTTTGCAAAATCACAGCTATTTAGCCAGTTTTGTAAAAAAATTGGCTGCTGTGCTTGCCATGTAGCTAAGTCATTTTTAACAATAAAAGATAAAGGAATACCCGTAGAACTATGACGAATTAATGTACTCATTAAATGACTCGTTTAAAATTATATGATGATCAAGCATATCAATAACTCAGCATAAAAGGTATAGCACAAAGACTATCCTTTAAACTGCATGGCATTATTTTTTTACAGGTGGTTTTACGTCTGACTTTGCCGTTTTTTCAGCGTGGTGGTGTTGCAGCTCTTCATCAGCGATCTGCTGGTCAATATCTTTAAGTGATTTATTGATGTTAAATGAACTTGGCAGTACATCAACCCCAACCCATTGACCCAACTTAACAACCAGTGGAATAGTCACAGGTGCAAAAGGTAAAACAGCAAAAACACCTAAACCCAATCCTTTGAGAATATCAACAAACTGGGCATTCGCTTTTTGCAGATCCTCTTTACTCACATCTCCTTGGGTGTAGCGACGATAAATTGTGAGCATTTCTTTGGTTTCTTGCTTTTCCTGCGCCAGTGCAATTTTAAGTGCTACCATAGCGCGCTTGAAACGCAACTGTTGGCGTTTTGTAGTAATTTTTGCCACTCGAATTGGGGCACGATGAATAACTTTATATAGTCGCATAACGCTATTCTCACATAGCCTTAACACTTCACAAAGCATAATTTAATACAATCACCGATTAACAGATCCAGATTATTTCTCAGCTAGTAAAAAAGCCATGATTAAGTATAATCACTGGCCAATAAACGGCCCATATTATTAAACCTATAAGTAATGAATAAAATACCGCAAAACACAGCCGATATAGCAAACCGAGTTGACGACACAAAACCAACCAGACCGGCTGCTGATCAGTGCTGTGGTGGTGGCAGTTGTTGCCCATGTGTTTGGGATGAATACCGAGAAGCGTTAAAAGCTTGGCGACAACAAAATCCTGAACAAACTGATAACCAATAATTACCATTGAACTTTACTGAACAGTTTCCAGTCTAAAAACTTCTATTTACAAAATTATTATTTTTTTTCTGATTTATTTTACAATAAAAATTACATTAAATGCTTAATTTCTAATCCCCGCCTTAAAAATATCATTATTTTTCATGTAGGTAAGTAAATCTCGAATTTCCTCTATAGAAAACATAAAAAAAACCAAACTATTTAACACCTTGCACAATTATTTAACAAGTTGTATAACTTTAATAGACTATTTGGCTTTTTAAAAATCATATAGTTACGAAATTACAATAATTCTAACTGGGGAAATTAGAATGAAATTTAAAAATAATTTATTAAATCATGCCGTTAAACTTGCATTAACAACAACTACCGCAGGCTTATTTATTTCAGGATCTGCCTTAGCAGCAGATGAGCAAGCTGAAGTCACTAAAGTAAATAAAAATGTAGAAAAAATTGCCGTAGTGGGAACTCGCTCTGCACCGCGTTCTATTGGTGATTCACCAGTACCTATCGATATCATCGGTGGTGAAGAACTTGGTAAATCAGGTAATACGGATATGCTCGAGCTATTAAAAGGCGCAATTCCATCATTAAACGTGCATTCGATGCCTATTAGTGACGCAGCATCTTTGGTTCGTCCAGCTAACTTACGTGGCCTACCTTCTGACAGTACATTGATATTACTCAATGGTAAACGTCGTCATCGTGCCTCTGTTATTGCCTTTTTAGGTGGCGGCATAAACGATGGCGCACAAGGTGCGGACATTTCAGTTATTCCAAGTATCGCACTAAAACAAGTTGAAGTACTAAGAGATGGCGCAGCCGCTCAGTACGGCTCAGATGCGATTGCTGGGGTTATCAACTTTGTACTAAAAGATGCCTCAGAAGGCGGCAGTTTCGAAGTACGCCAAGGTCAGTACTATGAAGGCGACGGTGATACAACACAGATTTCCGGTAACATTGGTCTACCATTTACCGACAATGGCTTCGCAAATTTAAGTTTCCAATACAAAACGGCTGACGCAACTAGTCGTTCAGTGCAACGTTTTGATGCAGCAAACTTAATTGAGGCTGGTGTTCCTGACATTGCCCCGATTACACAAATATGGGGCGCACCAGAAGTTGATGACGATATCTCTATTTTTGGTAATGTCGGCCTTGAGCTGACTAAAAACTCCGAATTTTACATGTTTGGTAACTATTCAGAGCGTGATGTACGCGGTGGTTTTTATTATCGTAATCCAACAACTCGTCCTGGTGTTTATGGCGGAACAATTCGTGATGTTAATGGTACAAATATGCGTCGCCCTGGTGATGATAATCCAGCGGGTCAAAAACTGTGGGATGATGCAACTCCAACAGTGTTAGTCGCTTCACTGGATGGATATGATCAGCAAATAAACTGTCCTCTTGTCGAACTGCAAGCCAATGGCGCACCAGATCAAGCTGCTATAGATTCTCTAAGTGCTGCAAATTGCTTTGCCTTTAACCAAACATTGCCTGGTGGTTTTACACCTAACTTTGGTGGCAACATCACAGATACTTCGCTTACGATAGGTACTAAAGGCGAGTTCACTGGTGGTATGTTAGAAGGTGCGTACTACGATTTAAGCGGTACGGTCGGCTTTAATGAATCTCGTTACTTTATTTACGATACTGTTAATGCATCATTAGGCCCTGATAGTCCGCGTGATTTTAGCCCAGGTAAATACTCACAATTAGAGAAAAACTTTAATTTTGATTTATCAAAAGGCTTTGATTTTGATCTAGCATACGATGTGAACATAGCCGGTGGCCTTGAATGGCACGAGGAAACATTTACAGTTACCTCTGGCGATGTAGCATCATTTACAGCAGGCCCACTAACGGATCAAGGTTTTGGTATCGGTTCAAATGGTTTCCCTGGCTTTAAACCATCTGACGCTGGTGAATATACTCGTCGCAACTACGCCGCTTATGTCGATATTGAAGCCCCATTTACCGAAGAGTTTTTAATGGGTCTAGCGCTGCGTTATGAAGATTATGATACCTTTGGCTCTACGGTTAATTATAAATTAATGGCTCAATATCACTTAACCGATGATTTAAACGTGCGTGGTTCAATCAGCTCCGGCTTTCGCGCACCGACTGTTGGTCAAGCCAATGTCAGTAACGTGCAAACAAACCTAAGCAGTGGCGTATTGGTCGACTCTGCTTTACTACCACCGACCAATCCAATTGCGGTACAGTTAGGCGGTACAGAGCTTGAGCCTGAAGAGTCGCAAAGTTATACCTTTGGCGCGGTATACACCATCGGTGAAGTATTCCTAACTATTGATTATTATAATATTCAAGTTGATGACCGTATTAGTCAATCTGAAAAAATCGAGCTGAGCCAAGCTGATAAAGATACGCTTGAAGCCGCTGGTGTGCCAAACGTGCAAAGCTTAGCGCAAGTAAGCTTCTTTACTAATGACTTTGACACCACCACTCAAGGTATAGACTTTGTAGCAAACTATGCCACAGATTTACTCGGCGGTAGCTCAACATTTAGTTTAGCCTACAACTGGAATGAAACTGAGGTTACCCGTTCAACTGATATTACTGGGCCGTTTAAAGTAAGCCGTTTAGAGAACGACTTACCAAACCACCGTGGTACGCTTAGTTGGTCACAACAATGGGAAAGTTTCTCAATGTTTACTCGTGCAAATTATTTTGGTGAATACCAGGGTGTGCATGTAGATTATGACGAAACAGCAAAAACGGCAGATGCAGCAATTACGCTCGACGCTGAAGTAACTTACTTTTTGAATGATTCGATTAGTTTCTCAGTCGGCGCACAAAACCTGCTCGACCAAGAAGCAGAGAAACTTGATTTTACCGTGGCACCTAATAATAACTGGGGTGGTAAATACTATGAAACTTCGCCATATGGTATTAACGGCGGCTTCTATTATGTCAAAGCAACTTATACGTTTTGATCATAATTAAGCGTTGAAAAGATAGGCGAAATGCTCAAGACATTTCGCCTTTTTCGTGCTATACCCAAATAATAAATCTAGTAACTAAAAAATAAAAAAAGTGATGCATGTTGCTAAAAAAAGCTAACCAACTACTTGCCGAAAACAAACTCCAAGAAGCGGAGTTTCACTATAAAACCTTGCTTGAAAGTGATCCCCAAAATGGCGAGGCACTATTTGGTTTGGGCCGTATTGCCCTGCGCTTAGAGCGCTTTGATGCTGCAGTTTATTTATTACAAAGAAGCTGTGAACGTCTGCCTAATATGTTGGAGCCACTGCACGCGTTAGCGGATGCATTTAATGGCGTTAATTCGCCAAATGATGCATTAACCGTACTGGAGTACGCAAAAAGCATTGCTAGTCATAACCCAGAGCCACACTATTATCTCGCACAACATTATTTAACCCATGGCGAATTAGATAAAGCACACACCACCTTTGCACAAGCACTAAGTATTGGTTTATATCCTGTCACTGCTTATATTTTATTTGAACTGGTACAACTTGGCCGCTTTGATCAACAGCATAACTACATCAGTAACTTGCATCATTTACTCACACAAACCAATAATTTACGTTTAAAAATGGTTTGTTATTACGCCTTGGCAAAAAGTTATGATCAACTCAATGATATAGAACAAGCTGTAAATTATTATAAACTAGCCAATAAATTGCAGCTGCAATTGAGTAGCTTCAACACTGAACAATTAACGCCGTTTTATCAAAGTATTATGCGTTATAACCCAAAAAGTTTATTTGCCACTATCAAGCCTGGATTTACTGGTACTGTTACGCCCGTTTTTATTATTGGCATGCCACGCAGTGGCTCAACATTATTAGAACAAATGTTAGCTTCACATAGTGAATTTGCAAGCCTTGGGGAAGATCGCTGTATTAGCTCGCAAGTTGTTGCATTCATAGAACAACAAACCAAGTTGCCCTACCCTGAATGTATCAGCGCACTAACACCGCAACTGATTGAGCAAGCGCGGGCTCTTTATACCGCACGGTTAAAACAAGCAAAACCTATTCGCGCGTTTATGATCAACAAATTGCCCGCTAATTATCAATCGTTAGGGCTTATCTATTTATTGTTTCCAAATGCTAAGTTTATTAACTTGCAGCGCGATTTTAATGCCACAGCTTGGTCCGTTTATAGTAATTACTTTGCAGAAAATGAACCTTATTTTTGCTCATTATCTGAATTTAAACGTTACTATGATTTATACCAAGGTTTGATGACGCATTGGCAACAAGCAATACCTTCGGCTATCTTAGATGTTCATTATGAGCAACTGATCAGCGAGCCGCGCGATACGTTAAAAAGCGTATTTACATTTTTAGGTACCGCATTTGAAGCACAATGTTTAGACTTTTATAAATCAAAAAAACCAGTTACCACGCTTAGCAAAGCAGCTGTACGAAAACCGCTACATAACCGTGCAATAGAACACTGGAAACGTTTTGAAACGCCACTCAGGGCGTTGCTGAATGACGCTCAAACCACGTCACTAGATCCTTAAATTGATCTGCTTTAGCACTGGCGTGCGTTAACATATTAATATGATCGTAATCATATTGATGGCCGTGTTTTTTCCCGTACATTTGCAGGTGTTGAATACCAGTACCTGACTCGGCAATAAATTTTTCAATATCAATTTGTTGTGCAAGCGCTTTGTCTTTCACCCCCCCTATGTGTAAGGTCGGTGGCAAACTTAAGCCAGCCACAGCTTGCGCGTAATCAAACCCGTCGTCGCTATCTAACCATGGTTTACGTTTAGCCCATTGCATACTTTGATAATGCGACTTTTTAGTTTCATCATCACTGCCCCACTTGAGTCTTTTGGCGGGTAAATAACCATGTTTTTTAGCCAGTATTGGCGCTAAAAAATACCAAATCAAATTTCCTTGAAGGTATTTTTGTGGATGATGATTATAAAGCGAGCGTTTAGTACCAAAGTAAGCACATGCTTTTACATCATTGATATACTGTGGGAAACGCGCAAACACACTGTTCATTAATACACCACCCCACGAATGGGCTACCCAATACGCTGGTGGTCTACCTTCACGCTCGGTAATTTTAGCAATAAAAGCGGGAATATCTTCAATAATAGCTTCGGTTTGGCCATAGTGAGCATGCTTTGAGATAGCCGGTTTGCTGTCACCACGACCTCGTAGATCAGCTACATAACACACATATCCTTGCTCAGCTAAAAAAGGTGCTAACCCCTTATTTGAATGCGTATAAAATATTTTGCCATTTTCAACAGCACCATGCATAAACAACACAGCTGGCCCAGCGGCTTTGCTGTTATCTGCTATGCGGCGCAAATGTAATGTTTGTAGCTCAGTTAGTTTAATAAATACTGATTCTTGTACGATCGCCATTTCAGTTCCTTGTTGTCATTGTTATGAACCGCAACTCATCCTACCAGTAATTTAAACAAGATCACACGTCAATGTGTTTCTCTGGTAAAATAACTTTTTTGTTTGTTAAGCTAATTATTTGTTATGAAATCAACACCATTAAAATCAAAACTACACCCTCGAAATCGCCATAACGAAGGCTATGATTTAGACTACCTAAGTATTCAAGTGCCCACTTTAAAACCATATATCGTGCTTACTCCCAATGGTACTAAAAGTATTGATTTTAGTGATAACAAAGCAGTAAAAACGCTTAATCAAGCACTTTTGCAAGCGTACTATAACGTTGATTTTTGGGATATACCTGAACACAACCTTTGCCCACCGATTCCAGGACGCGTTGATTACATTCACTACTTGGCCGATTTACTAGCAAACGATAATCAAGGCGTTATACCTCAAGGCAGACAAGTTAAAGTGCTGGATATAGGTACTGGTGCGAACATAATTTACCCGTTACTAGCAAGCCATGAATATAACTGGAGCGTCACAGGCTCAGATATAGATCCGAGCGCTGTAAAATTAGCCAAACAAATCGTACAATTTAATAATCGCAAAATTACCGTCAAGCTACAAAAGCAGTCGCAGCATATTTTTCAGGGGGTAATAAATGCAAAAGAGCTTTTTCATATTACATTGTGTAACCCTCCTTTTCATGCCAGTGAACAACAAGCGGCTCAAAGTAGCGAGCGGAAATGGAAAAACTTAGGCAAAGCCCCTAAATCGGCTTTAAATTTTGGCGGGCAACATAATGAGCTTTGGTGTGAAGGTGGCGAAGCGCAATTCATTTGTACCATGATCGATGAAAGTGCCCTATTTGCTGAGCAGTGTATGTGGTTTACCTCTTTAGTTTCAAAAAAAGAAAACTTAGCCACGTTACAAGCACAATTAAAAACACACCCTGTGGCTGAAGTTAAAATCATTGAAATGGCGCAAGGGCAAAAAGTGAGTCGCTTTATTGCGTGGAGTTATTTTGATCAACAAACTCGCCAAGAGATCAGCCAGCAATTTACACAACCGGAGATATCATGATTGATTTTCGTTCTGATACTGTCACTAAGCCCTGCGCTAAAATGCGCGAAATTATGTTCAATGCCCCTTTAGGTGATGATGTATATGGTGATGATCCCAGTATTAATAAATTAGAAAGCGTTGCAGCACAGCGTCATGGCTTTGCCAGTGCATTGTTTTGTAGCTCCGGCACCCAAGCAAACTTATTAGCGTTAATGGCTCATTGCGAACGTGGTGATGAATATATTTGCGGGCAAAATGCACACAATTATAAATTTGAAGGCGGTGGCGCGGCAGTGCTTGGATCAATCCAACCGCAACCTATCGAGAATGAAAATGATGGCAGCCTCTGCTTTGACAAAATACGCGCCGCTATCAAACCCAAAGACTTTCACTTTGCTAATACCCGCTTACTCAGTTTAGAAAACACCATTGGCGGTAAAGTGCTGCCATTAAGTTATTTAGCCCAAGCGCGTGAGTTCACTCACAGCCATCAATTAGCACTGCATTTGGATGGTGCTCGCGTTTATAACGCTGCGGTTGCGCTTGAGGTAGATATTACCGAGATAACTAAACACTTTGACTCCGTGTCTATTTGCTTATCAAAAGGCTTAGGCGCACCAGTCGGCTCATTACTACTTGGCTCTGTTGAGCTGATCAATAAAGCAAGGCGTTGGCGTAAAGTACTTGGCGGCGCTATGCGCCAAGCTGGTATGCTGGCAGCCGCTGGCCACTATGCACTTGAGCACAATGTTAGCCGTTTAGCCGACGATCACAGCAATGCGCGTTACTTAGCGCAGCAGCTCAGTGCCATTGAAGGCTTTAACGTTGACTTGTCGCGCGATACAACCAATATGGTCTATGCAAATGTTGCTGATAGTGTTGATATTAATGCCATTGCACAGCAACTAAAAGCACAAGGGATAGTATTCAGCCCAAGCAAAACTTTGCGTTTAGTAACTCATTTACAGATCACTCGAGCCGATATTGATCAATTTATAGCAGCGTTAACTTCGGCGCTGCATGTTTAACGCAGCTTTATAGTGTTTGCGGCACACCGACACATAACGGTCGTTGCCGCCAATTTCCACTTGATTACCATCGGCAATCGCTTTGCCTTGCTCATCCGTACGCAATACATGGTTCGCTTTGCGACCGCAATGACACACCGTTTTAAGTTCAACCAGTTTATCAGCCCACGCTAGTAAGTACTGCGAGCCGCTAAATAACTCGCCTCTAAAGTCATTACGCAAGCCATAGCACAACACCGGAATGCCTAATTCATCCACCACATCGGTCAGTTGCATTACTTGCTGACGTGATAAAAATTGACATTCATCCACCAGCACACAATGACGTTTTTGTTCACTATTAAGCTGTTTGATCAGTTCAAAAACATCTTTGTCAGCATCAAAAATATGTGCATCAGCTTGTAAACCAATTCGAGAAGATACCTTACCAACACCAGCACGATCATCCAATGCAGCCGTTAAAATAACGGGCTCCATGCCGCGTTCGCGATAGTTAAATGCCGATTGTAAAAGCGTGGTAGATTTACCTGCGTTCATTGCAGAATAATAAAAGTACAGCTGAGCCATGAAAATGCCTACCCTGAAAAAAGTGCGCTAATGCTACCTTAATCTTGATTGAACATCACCTTTTTTACCCGTGTTATAGAACTATAACTCAACGGTGCCTGCTACTGACGACCCTAGCTTCGTGATTAGTTTTATCTAAATATTCAACATACAGCTTGGCATTATCTTGTGCAGCGATGGTTTGCCAAATACGTTGACTAAGCGCCTTATGCTGTTGATAAAACTGCTTAGAGAAAAGCAAATAGCCTTGGGCTTTTTCAAGTGGAGGATAAATGGCTTGTACTTGGGCTGTTTTATACCGGAAGTTTGATACTTTCCGATCGCCAACTTGGCACACGTCAAGCGTAGCATCAACGACTCCACGGTCGATCAACTCAACGGCTTTTTCGACTGAGGAAGTATGTTGAACAAAAAAAGGCTCTTGATGTAATACCTTGCCTAAGTCATAACCGTTCGCAATAGCTAATGTAAAAGCCCTGGTCTGAAATACTTCGCGGCTTTGCCATTGCTGGTGAAATTTTTTTCCGCCGATGAGACAACTGCCAAATTCACTCACTGCAAAACGCGGATCCAGTTGCTGAGTTCCATCCATTGGGTATTGGGCAAATTCAGTTCGTTCAGGTCGATAGGTAGCAATAACCGCATTCACTTTATTTGTACGCAGATCATTTAAACAACTTAGCCAAGCTTTACGCTGATAACGAATAGACAGTTGTGAAAGTGTATTATCAAGATTTTGTAGGATTTCTAGCGATGCTTCTGGTTGAGTACCTAACATTTCATTGCTTTGCGCTAAAAACATCGGCGCGACAGTTTTATCTTCATAACAAAAAATTAGTTCAGTTGAGTTAGCAATTGCCGCTGTTGATAGCAAACTACACCCGCTACTGAGTACCAATAACGCCAATAAATTATCCCTAACACGTTTATTTTGTTTCATTTTATCTTGCTCCCTAGACGTTTCATCTAAAGTGTAGACCGAAAAAATGAATTGTTTAGTAACTAAACCAAAAAATTTAGATGATCCCTTCGTGCTCAAGTAACCACTGCTTGCGCTCTAGCCCACCCGCATAGCCGGTCAATTTACCATTGGCACCAATAATACGGTGACACGGCACAATAATACTGATTGGGTTTTTACCATTAGCAGCCCCCACTGCGCGAACTGCCTTGGGATTATTGAGTGCATGAGCAATATCTGAATAACTCTGTGTTTGTCCAAATGGCACCGCGGTGAGCGCTTGCCATACCGCTTGTTGAAAAGCAGTGCCATGGGTGGCTAGAGTGACATCAAAGGTTGTTCGCTTGCCTGCAAAGTAGTCATTAAGCTGCGCAGCACAATTTAAAATATGTGGCTGCTCAACATCTGAAAATGGGGTTTCTGAGCACTCTATAACTGGATAAAAGCCCACATAACTGACCCCGTGTTGGTTACCTTGAATAATAATCTCATCAATTGGGCTGGGTATGCGGGTTTGGATAATAGTCATGTTAGCTGCTGCCATAGTTGAAAGGTTAAATAGGAGCGAAATGGCGCGCACATCTCATCATTAAATGGTTTTGCCCCCGCTTGGGCTTTCTTTACGCCTAAATCTCCCGCTAATAAAATATCGGGCTGACTTTGGCCGCGTAATTTTGCATAGTTTACTGTCCAAGGTCCAATCCCTTTGAGTGGCAGCCATTGATCAAGCTGATGACAATCAGGGTTATCGGCGCAAAACTGCGCTAAATTACGCAGCGCATTCTTTCTCGCTTGAGGCATTTTAAAAAATGCCAGCTCACTGTTTGCCACTACCTCAGGGGTTGGAAAATACACTCGCTCGCCATCTTGTTCGCCCAGTTCATCCACCAGCTGAGTCACTAAGTTATGCGCGGCAGTTACACTTACTTGTTGGCCAAGTACCGCACGAATACCAGCCTCAAATACCGACCAAATACCCGGTAACCGCAATCCTTGGGTTAACACAATTGCCCCTTGAAGTTGAGTTGCTAGGTGTTGTTCGATTTGCGCAGTATCGGCATCTAAATCGAGCACCCTGCGAATTTCACTTAAAATAGGCTGTAAAAAGCGCGGCTGATCAATATCAATGCTGACTAAAAAGTGATGTTTGTGCTCTACAAACTCAGCCGTAAACTGACCTTGGCAATGCTGATTTTTAAAGCTGCGACCATAATATGTCTCGCCAAGCCACTCAAGAGGTGAAATTAACCGCTTAGCTAAAAATTGCTGTAACGCAGTCCAATTATAAGGGGGCCGAAAAGGTAATTTAAGCGTCAACATCGCACGTGTTGTGCTGCGCTCACCACGCATTTTTGACGGGCAAATATGTAACTGCTGTAAAAACGCATCATTAAAGCGACGAATACTATTAAAGCCCGCTGCAAAAGCAACTTGAGATACCGATAAATTAGTTTCTTGCAGCAGTTTTTTAGCAAAATGACATTGATTAAATAACCGATACTGAGTTACTGAGATACCAAAATGTTGCTGAAATAACTGCCTTAAATAGCGGCTACTCACGCCGAGTCGCTCAGCTAACTGTTCACAGCTTTGTTGCGTTGTTAAGTCACTGTCTATCAGCTGTTTGGCTCGCAGCGCTGTGGTTTTTGTTCCTTGCCATGCGCTACTTCCAGGGGCGCTATCTGGACGACAACGAATGCACGGGCGAAATCCAGCCTGGGCAGCATTGTGCGCATATTGAAAGTACTCTACGTTTTGCTCTTTTGCAGTAGGGGCAGGACAAATTGGCCGACAATAAATACCGGTGCTTTTAACACCGATGAAAAAGAGTCCATCAAAACGATGGTCGCGGCTTTGTCTGGCAAGTTGCCAATGGCTAGTATCCATAAGGTGCTCTTAACTATACATCTGCTAATAGAGTACGTGAAAAAACACAGTTTACTAGCCATTTTCGGCACTCAACCTTTATTCGCTGATTGATTTACTGGTAGCAGCTAAATAACGACGCTCCACTTCAACCCAATTAATAACATTATAAAATGCTGCGATATACTCCGGGCGGCGGTTTTGGTATTTCAGATAATAGGCGTGCTCCCACACATCTAAACCTAAAATCGGCGTGTTGCCGTGCATTAATGGACTATCTTGATTTAAACTACTTTCCACCACAAGCTGGTTATCTTTATTAACACTTAGCCACGCCCAGCCACTGCCGAAGCGACTAACAGCTGCCGCTGTAAATGACTCTTTAAAGTTATCAAAGCCGCCAAGCTGCTCTGTGATCGCATCTAATAAGCTCCCTTTTGGCTGATCCCCACCATTGGGGCTCATTACTGTCCAAAACAATGAATGGTTTGCATGTCCGCCACCATGCTCTTGCACTACTTTTTGCAGCTCAGTTGGCAACGTGTCAATCTTTGCGAGTAACTCATGTACATCAGTATCACTATACTGGGTATTTTCAAGTGCCGCATTGGCTTTATTGATATATGTTTGATGATGCAAAGTATGGTGGATCTCCATAGTTTTAGCATCTAAATGTGGCTCTAACGCATCGTACTCATATGGTAATGGGGGTAATGTAAACGCCATAATTGTTCCTTGTCGGATTAAGATAAGTGATCAATGCACAGTGGCAGTTTGATCTGGGGTGTAACTTAACGTCTGATTGATTTGTTCTATTAATTGCGGGTAATGACTGTGCAATTTGGCAAACTGTACTAACTCTGTGTAGGTTTTGTGATGATGGTGCACAACCACTGTACGCACCGTATCGCATGGATGCTGGAGCAAATGACTTAAACTTATATGCACATCACACAAACACTGACACGCTTGCTCTGCTTGGTTCATGGCTCGATATGTATCCGCTAAATTATGAGCGGCAACAACGAATGCGGGGCAGCAATGTTCAATTGCGCTAATAACTGACTGGCATATTTTTGCTTGGCTAAATTGGCTTAATAAACGAGCTGAGAGGGTGTGTGCTGTCGTGTATTTATCGCGAGCTTCAATTAAAGCACCGCGTTCAAACGCTGTATTTCCAGCAATGATGTTGGCTTGCCAAGGACTTAATACTTGCTCAACCTGAGACAATTTATTGCTGCTGTGAAACTGTGGGTGTGACATAAAAATCACCTGCACAAAATTAAATGATGTGATTAATTTACACAGTCAAACAACTTAATGCAAATGATTTTTATTTATATTACGTATTTTTATTTCTCGGCAAAATCAATTAATGCTTGTCCTGTAAGCCGATAAATGATCCACTCATTTTGTGGCTCTGCCCCCATACTATTGTAAAAATCGATCGCAGGTTGATTCCAGTCAAGTACCACCCATTCAAAACGGCCACAATCTTTTGCGATAGCTTGGCGTGCCAAATGTTGCATAATCAGTTTACCCGCACCATTACCTCGGCTATCTGGGCTGACATATAAGTCTTCAAGGTACAAGCCATTCTTGCCAAGCCAAGTCGAATAATTGTAAAAGTACACCGCAAAGCCAATTGGCGTATCGCCTTCAAAACAAATCAAACTATGCGCTGTTGCACCTTCACTAAACAGGGTTTTTAAAATCGCCTGTTCATCGGTTTTAACCGCATCGGGCTCTTTTTCATAAATTGCCAATTCGGTAATAAAATGCAAAATAGTAGCAGCATCCGAAGGCTGCGCATCTCTTAAGGTAATCGTTTTTTGGTCTGTCATAAGCTCTCTTATTTATTACTGCATTGTTTAATACTGATCTAGTTTATCTTTTAATATTTGTAGTTGAATTGGTTTAGCCAAGTAGTCATCCATTCCAGACGCTAAACACAGCTGTTTGTCTTCATCCATTGCATTGGCTGTGAGTGCAATAATTGTGATCTGTTGATGTTTAGCACCCGCCTCACCGGCACGAATTGCGCGAGTAGCGTCAAATCCATCCAGCACCGGCATTTGGCAGTCCATGAGCACTAAATTAAAGTGTTCTGCAGGTACTTTCGCTAAAATATCAAGGGCTTGCTGACCATTCTCCGCTAGCGTCACGGTAAAATTCAGTTTACTTAACATTAGTTTAGATACTTGCTGGTTAATCGGATTGTCTTCAACCAATAAAATATGGCTATTTGCTCTATGCTGATCACTACGCAGTGAGGATATATAACTTGATGTCACTAAAGGTAAATCGGCGCTACCACCATGAGCGATCACCGCCATGGCACTGATCAAATCAGCCGTAGTGATAGGTTTTGGAAAATACGCTTGGAACCCTGCATCGCTAAAACGTTGTACTCCTTCCATGCCAGCGATACTGGTCATCATTACTAATGGCATTGCTTTAAAATCATCATCGGCTTTTAATTTTCGACACAGTGCTAAGCCATCCATTCCTGGCATTTGCATATCCAACACGGCAATATCATACAAATTAAGTTTATCTGCAAGGCGCTTTTTACATAACTGCAAGGCTTGTGCTGCATTACAAGCAAGCTCAACTTTTGCACCCCAATGAGCAAGCTGTTGGCTTATCACAATCCGATTGGTTTCGTTATCATCAACCACCAATATAGTGAGCTTGGTCATATCTATGGTCGGTATACTACGCTCAGTGTCACTTCCCGCCTCTAGCATCACTGTCGCGGTAAACTCACAACCATGCCCTACCTCACTGACTAACGTTACTTCTCCACCCATTAACTCACACAATTGTTTACTAATCGCCAAACCTAATCCAGTGCCGCCATATTCACGCGTAGTCGAGGCATCTACTTGCGAAAATGGGCTGAATAAATCTTCTTGCTTGGTTAGATCAATTCCGATGCCAGAGTCTTTTACACAAATACTGAGCTGATATTGTTGTTCAATAGGAGTTACTGATGCGCGGATCACTACTTCACCTTGCGCAGTAAACTTAACAGCGTTACTCAGTAAATTGGTCAGCACTTGGCGAATACGCCCCGGATCGCCTTTAAATTGCACCGGTGTCACAGCCACTAAATCAATAATGATTTCGATATCTTTATCTTGCGCCGCAAGGGCTTGAGATTCCGCCACCTCTCCGAGTAAATTACAGACATTGAAGTTGATACTTTCTAGCTCGATTTTACCGGCTTCAACTTTCGAAAAATCTAAAATATCATTGATCACCGACAATAAAGAATGCGCGCTATTTTTTGCTATCGCGACTTTCGTTCGCACCGGCTTGGTCAACGCTTCAAGTTCGATCAGCTCAAGCATACCCAACACCCCATTCATTGGGGTACGAATTTCATGACTCATGGTTGCTAAAAATTGACTTTTTGCTGTTGCAGCAGCATTGGCTTTGACTAATGCAATTTTCAGCTCTTGGGCGGTTTGCTTACGCCTTTGCGACATTAACACGCTGCCCACTAAGGTCGCTAAAGAGCGTAAATAGGTTTCTTCATTTTGGCTCCAACAGCGATAGCTACCGACACTTTCCGCACAGAGCACTCCTAATATACCCTCACCGGTAGATATAACGGCATCGAGCATCGAATTAATATTTAATGGTGTTGTGTAAGTGTCAATCAATTCGGCGGTTGCAGGATGGCTATTAACATCATTAATTGCCACTAAACCTTGTGCAAATATTGCTTTGTAATAAGCGGGAAATTCACTCGCTTTAAGCACTAAAGGCTGCTCAACAAAACCTTGATCATCGATAAATAAACTCACGCACGTCATTTCATCGCTAGCTTCATCAAACACCCACACTGCTGAGCGTTGCACATCAAGTACATCACACATTGACTGCGTCACTAAATTTTTTACTACATCGAAATTACCTGCCAATAACTCAGGTGAGACGGTTAAACTCGCTAGGTTTTTATTATATTGGTTGGCTTTTTTACTCTCTAATTCGAGATGTTTATAAGTATCAATATTTTGAAATGAACCATACACACGCACGCAACGTTCATTTTTAAATTCAACTTGCCCTATCGACTTAACCCACCTTTCATTGCCTAACGCTGTGACAAGGATTAACTCAATTTCCCAGCTATTACCATTAATAACTGCATCTTCAAACAGTTCGCTAATTTTATCACGATGTTCACCTTGCTTATAAAAATCAAGAGCTTGCCCTATTACTGGCTGGTAGTCGTCAGCGACTTCATGAATTGCTTTGACTTCATCGGACCAATACATTGTCTGTGCTTCTAAATCCACTTCCCAGGCACCAATTTGGCCTTGTTTACTCATTGCTTCAAGTAAACTTTGTTGGCGATAAAGTGTCGATTGAGTATGATAACGCTCGGTTATATCATGAATAAAACCATCTAAATACAATACGTTGCCAGCCTGATCATACACTGCTTGACCTTTTTCATGTACCCAATGAATACAGCCATCAGAAGCGACCAAACGGTATTCTAATGACCATGGCTGACGAGCATCAATATCGACTCTCACTTTCTCAGCCACGCTAGCAACATCATCCGGGTGAATTAATTCAACAAAGCTAAGCTTATGATTATCAACTAAATCATTTGGTTCATAGCCGGTAATAACTTTTGTTTGTTCACTCAGGTAGAGCATGCTCCATTGGGCATCGTATTTACATCGATACACAATGCCTGGAATATTGCCGACCAGAGACACAAATCGGTCGCGACTCAATTGTAATTGTGCTTCTGTTTCTTTTCGCTCTGTAATATCAAGGTGAGTACCTATCATTCGTTTTGCAGAGCCATCACTATTGCGCTCAACGATACGTCCTGTGGTCAGTACCCACACCCAATGTCCGAGACGATGCAACATACGAACTTCGCAGACATAATAATCGCTCTCACCCGCAAAATGCTGCTCTAAAAGCTGCCCTGAAGTAACAAGATCATCTGGATGAGTATATTTGTTCCATGTATTAAAATCAGTTGGTTGTAGTTCTTCCAATTTATAACCGATAATACTCGCCCAGCGGTTATTAAAGTATGCTTTGCCAGTATCTACATACCAGTCCCAAATCCCTACTGCAGTGCTGTCCAACACTAATTGTAATTGTGTTTTGTGTTGTTCGAGTTCAAATTCTTGTAGTTTTAATGCTGTGATGTCGGTGCGAATAGCGATATAACTTTGGGGCTTGCCCTGTTCATCTAAAAAAGGCGCAACTGTAGTATCGACCCAATAAAAGTCACCATTTTTTGCTCGATTACAGATTTGCGCATGCCATACATTGCCTGCGGTTACGGCTTTATACATGTCCTTAAAAAAATCTTTAGGATGAGTCCCAGAGTTTAAAATACGGTGGTTTTTTCCTAACAATTCACTTTCGCTGTAACCGCTGATCTCACAAAATTTCTTATTAACAAAGGTGATCGTGCCCTTGATATCGGTCACAGCAACAATTGCATGTTCATCAAGTGCACTTTTTTGTTCCGCTAACTGTTTTAAGGCAAGCTGAAGCGCTGTGCTTTGATGCTCTAGCCGTTCTTGCTGTTGTACCTTACTACTGACTAAGTGTTCTAGATCAATCGACAGCTGATGTAATTCACTACTGTCTTCCAGAATAGGAATATTGTTGCGCTCACCTCGGGTTATTTCAGCGCTGGCATTGGCAAGGCTAATGAACGGGCGAGATAAACGTCGTCCAAACCACCACGATAGAATTAAGATCACTAAAAATGCAAAAGCATTAGCAACCACAGCTGCAAACTTATAGTCACTGGCACCTTGCAACATAACGGCTGCAGGCTTTTCAACCAATAGCTGCCAGCCTGTGGCGTTTGCAAAATTCAAGTCCGTTAAAATGGCATAGTGTAATGTGTCATCTATTTTTCGATAGGTAAAAACCTGTTCAGTATTTGCCACATTAGTAAAATAATCAGCTTTTGGTAATACACTCGGGTGCAATTGGGCACCTTTGATTTCACCTGCTTTCACAATAAAGAAAGTTAGTCCCTCATTATTATTATGAATATGTTCTAAATTATCGAGCAAGCCTTGAAAATTTATATTCGCTAATACTATTGCATAAAGTCCGCGTTGCTCGTCTATCATAGGTAACGCCACAAAATGATGTGTTTCAGCCCCCATTGAAGATATAAATACACTTTTTTGCCCTTGCTCAATAGCCGCTAGCATCGCAATTAACTGATCACGATTTAAGGCTGAAAACGCACTGTTATTAACTGGGTTTGGGGTATTTGAGGGGTCGAAGATAATATGAATTTCATTGACAAAATCATATCGATCAACAAACTCATCAATCAGTAGCCGTTTATTTAGCTGGCTATGACTTAGTTGATCATTTAATAGATATAGGTCTTTAATGTGATCTGCAAACCAAATATTCGCAAATTGCTTACCAATACTGCTTAATTCACCAAGTTCAGTTTGGGCGCTTTTTTCAAGGGAGTTGCTTACATGTTGAAGACTAAACCAAGACATTAAAAATAATGGTGCTAGCGCAATGACAATAAAAGTAACAATCAGTTTCGTCCGTATAGATTGGCTTTTATTTTTTAACAGGCCATTCAGCATTGTATTTCCATAATCAACTTTTTATTGTTTTAGAAACTTACTTATATTAATGCACTAAATAGCACAAGACGCAAGTTTATGCGCCTTGTGTAAGGTACTGCAGTAGAGCTAGTTTTTATTCCCATTGACACGGTAAAACTGCTGACTAAATTGAGTGTAGAGTACCGGCAATACAAATAAGGTAAGAAAGGTTGCGGTAAATAATCCGCCAACAATAACCGTTGCTAATGGTTTTTGAATTTCAGCGCCGATCCCTGTTGATATCAACATGGGTATCAAACCAAGCGCTGAGGTTAACGCCGTCATTAGTACGGGTCGCAGCCGAGATAGTGCGCCATTAAATGCTGCGCTTTGTAGACTATCTCCCGCTTTAACACGATTATTAATACTCTCAACCATCACCACGCCGTTAAGCACAGCTACCCCAAACAAGGTAATAAAACCCACAGAGCTTGGCACTGATAAATATTGCCCCGATACGTAAAGTGCAACCACACCACCAATAACTGCTAACGGCACATTGACTAAAATCAGCAATGCTTGGCCTATTGAGCCAAATGCAAAATACAAAAGTAATGCAATCAAAGCCAGCGAAATAGGCACCACGATAGATAAACGTTGCTGCGCCCGTTGTTGGTTTTCAAATTGACCGCCGATATTCACACCATAACCTGCGGGTAAATCAACTTGCTCAGCTATGGCAAGGCGAATATCCGCGACGACTGAGCCCATATCGCGCCCTTGTACATTGGCTTGGATCACTACTCGGCGCTGAACGTCATCACGACGCACTTGTGGCGGACCAGATTCAATATTAACCGTTGCGACATCCCCAACCCTAACCACGGCACCTGTCGGTGATAATAAACGCAGGTCTGCAATGGCTTCTGGGCTGTCACGAAACTCTGCACCAATGCGCACATAAATATCATACCGCTCATTGGCATTAATAATTTGCCCTGCCGCAGTGCCGCCAATGCCATCTTGCACTATCGACATTAAATCCCCCACAGATAAACCATAGCGAGAAAGTGCTAAGCGGTTCGGTTTTATCACTAATTGTGCTTCACCAGCAATTTGTTCCATTGCCACATCTTTAGCGCCAGCAACACCTTTTACAGCTTGCTCAATTTGCTGCCCTTTAGCGACTAACACATCTAAATCAGCACCAAACAGCTTAATCGCTAGTTGCGCTTTCACCCCTGATAGTAGCTCATCCACCCGCGTGGCTATCGGCTGTGAAAAGTTAAACAATAAACCAGGAAACTGCGCTAATTTTTGTTCCATTAACACTTGCAGTTGTGCACGATTAGCAGCTGATTGCCATTCACTCACCGGCTTTAAACCTAAGTAAATTTCAATATTATTAACTGGCTCTGGATCCCCCCCGACTTCTGGGCGACCAATTCGGCTAAGTGCATACTCAACTTCAGGAAAGGCCAATAATATCGCTTCCAACTTAGGAGCGACCATTAATGCTGTATCCAAGCTTGCCGAAGGTGCCAGCGTTACCCGTAAGTTAATAGTGCCTTCTTCAAGCTCTGGCACAAACTCAGTACCTAGTTGCGGCAATAAGATACCAGCAATCACCACTAATATTCCCGCCAGCGAGATCACCGTTTTACGTGCGTTCATTGCCCAGCGTAAACATATTTGATAAGTTTTATCTAACGGCTCAAGTAATACACTGCGCCTAACTGTGACACCTTTAGAAAATAAATACACTGCCATTGCTGGCACGATTACTAGCGCAACAATCACAGCAGAAATAATGGCTAACATGATACTTATAGCCATTGGCTGGAATAATTTAGCTTCTACACCTTCAAAACTAAACAGCGGCATAAACACGACTAAAATAATTAGTGCAGCAAAAAATACCGGCCTGGCAACTTCTTTAGCCGCCACAGTAATCAATTTAGCCGGTGAGTGATCAGCATGAGTATTGTTAGTTAAGTGACGAAAAATATTTTCCACCATCACCACCGAGCCATCCACCAGCATACCAATTGCCACAGCAATACCACCGAGTGACATCAAATTAGCCGAGAGCCCTAACCACGACATGACACATAAAGCCATACTAATGGAGATTGGTATAGACAATAAAACCAATAATGTGGCGCGTAAATTCATTAAAAACAACGCCAGCACAACCACAATAAATACAAACGCTAATAGCAAGGCATCCACCACAGTATCAACCGCTTTGGTGATCAAATCAGCTTGGTCATATAACGGTTCAAACGTCACCCCCTCTGGTAGTGCTTGATTGATCATCGCAATCCGCGCGCAAATACCATCAATGGTTTGCTTGGTATTTGCACCAATGCGTTTTAATACCACTCCTGTCACCACTTCACCTAATGATTGCACATTACCTTGACCATCTTTTTTACTCATCGTAGCGGCACCTTGGCGAATTTCACTGCCAAGCGTCACCTCTGCCACATCGGCAATGGTGATCACTGTGCCATTGATGGTTTTCAATGGCGTTTGTGCTATTTCTTGCAGCCCTAGTGTGCCGGCATTAAACCAACCTGTTCCACGAATAACTAACTGCTCTTGGCCGCGGTTCATATACCAGCCACCTACATTGGTGTTGTTTTCTTCCAGCGCAGTTACCACTTGTTGTTGCTCGAGCTGATAAGCTAATAACTTATTTGGGTTAAGATTTACTTGATATTGACGCACATCACCACCGAACGACAGTACTTCGGTAACCCCATCAACGGGTAAGATGAGTAACTTCACAATCCAATCGTTTAAGCTGCGCAGCGCCATACTATCCAAGCCAGACTCAGGTGATGCCGCTAATAAGTATTGGTAAACCTGCCCGAGCCCTGACGTATTCGGGCCCATTTCAGGCAAGCCAATCCCGTCCGGGATCAGTTCTTTCGCTGCTTGCAAACGCTCAAATACCAGTTGGCGGGCAAAATAGATATCCACCCCTTCTTTAAACACCACGGTAACACCAGAAAGCCCCGTTTTAGAAATCGAACGAACTTGCTCTACATCAGGTAATGCATACATGACCGCTTCAATTGGGTAAGTGATCAGCTGCTCAACTTCAACGGCAGCCAAACCTGGTGCTTCGGTATTAACAGCCACTTGCACATTGGTAACATCTGGAAAAGCATCAAGGTTGAGTTTTGGGATCACCACAACACTGGTGACAATTAATACACAAAGAGTCAGCAAAACCAGTAGTCGATTAGCAATCGCACTATCTATTATATTATTAAACATAGTGTTAGCTCCTAATGGTTGTGCGGATCAAAACCGCCTTTAGCTAGTTCTGATGCGACAAAAAATGCTCCTTGAGTAACGACTTTAGTGCCCTCAGCTAATCCTTTAATTTCACGAAGCTGACCAAACCGTCGGCCACGTTCAATTTCAGTTGCTATAAGTTCACCGTCTTCATCTTGCACATATACCGCCCAATCACCATCTGGGTTCCTAAGTAGAGCTTGCTCTGGTACTGCCAACACTTGTTGCTCAGTTGAAAATTCAAAATACACGTCACTAAACATCCCTGGGTGTAATTGATGCTGGCTGTTTTGTACACTTAAACGCACAATCCGTGAACGAGTGATCTGATCTATAGTGTGTGCTTCTTGGATCACCTTGGCTGGGTATGTGAATTGATTCACTTTCACTTGCGCTATTGTGCCTGTATCAATATTAATGGTTTGATTTGCCGACAATTGCGCTTCAACCCATAGTAGACTTTCATCAGCAATCAGCATAAGTTCAATTCCTGCATCGACCCGCTGCCCTTGTGCAAAATTATCACTGAGCACAGCTCCTGAGGTGCCAGCAAATAATGTGTACTCCCCCAGTTTATCGGCTGGGCTTACCGCACTTTGCGCAATTGCTTTAGCCGATAAACCAAACGCCACAAGTTGACTGTGAGCCACTTCATATTCTGCCTTGGCTGTGAGTAAGCGTTTTTCGCTCACCGTACCTTTGCCCATTTTTTGCACCCGCAGCCACTGTGCTTTAGCTAATCGATAAGTGGTTTGTGCACTGGCGACCTCAGCACTAAATAAAGTCACTAACGGTGCGCCTACTTGAATATGTTGTCCTAAGGTTGCGTGACGTTTCACCACAATTGAATCTACTCGTGGCGACAACACATAACTGCTATAACCATTAGCTTTGATTTCACCAGGGGCATACAACTGCGCTTGATAAGTGTGCTTTTCTAATGGGCTGATCTGCACATTTGCTAAACGCATTTGTGTCGGGGTTAAACGTACCCCGCCGGCTTGATCATGTGCAACATTCTCACTCGGTTGTACTGCTGTGGTAGCACTATGATCAAGGGCTGCATCTGGTGTATGAGCGTGCGGTGCTTCTTCACTGTGTTGATGACCTGTTTTTGTATCATCAAACTTTTGTTGTGCAACAGTGGTTGCCTGCCCTAAATTGCTAAAAATAAATAGCAGAGCAGAAAGAATAATTTTTAAGCGCGTCATAGTGCAGCTCCATCAGTTAGGGGATCCGTAAAGGTAGAAATATAATGGCTAAGTTGACCACTTTGCGTTAACCAATTCACACTCGCCAGTTGGCTCTGCTGAACAATTTCAATGCCAGCAAGTAATCCTGAAATACGCTGTTGGCGCATGGTTAAGTACTCAGCGGTACTGATATCACCGCTTTGCCATTGTTGCTCTATCAACGCAAGGCTGCTATCTGCATTTGCTTGGTTAATCGACTGCCAACGCTTAACGCGCTGAGCGTACGCTTGCATCACCTCTTTACTGGCTTGTGCTTGAAACGTCATAGTGCGCTTTAAAGCTTGATATTCGGCTTCTTTTGACATCACCGTAAATTCAGCGGCTTGGTATTCATCGCTAAAATTATTCACTATATTCAGCGGCATAGAAAAACTCACAGAGACAAGGTTATCATCACCATTTTTACCTGCTACAAGCCCAATGGTTGGTTTGACGGCTCGTTCTGCTTTGATCACCTTTACTTGCTGACGCTGTTGTTGCCATTGTGATTTCACCAGCAAAAGTTGTGGATGTTGGACCACATTTTCAGTATCTGTAGTGAGTTTAATACCACTGAGTAACTGTTCAGGTGTCAGCTGCCCATCTTCGTGCCACGTTGGTAACAGTGCCTGCACAGCTAATTTAGCATCTGCATAAGCACTGGCTTGTTGGGCGGTTTGATTCAAAATTTCTGATAGTGAGTACAACGCTAATTGTTCATCCAGCAACCCGACTTCTCCGGCCGCTCGACGGCGCTTAACCACGGTAACTAAACGCTCTAATTGCTGCTCTTGCTGTTGCGCTAACTGAAAAGCTGCTTTACTACTGCGCCAATTGATAAGCGCAATCAGGGTTTGTTCAACTAATTGTAAATATGTTAATTGCAAACGCTGCTGCTGTGCAACCAGTGTCAGTAGCGCCGCACTGTGTTGTGCCTGTTGTTGATCATTAATATCAAATGTTTGGCTCAGCCCAATACTAAAATTATTAGCATCGCCTTCTTTTTCAATACTCGACTCAAGGTTTGGATTATATAGAGATTGCCCTGCGGCTCGCACAGATGCAGTGGCACTTTGCAGCTGCTGAAAATCAGCCTGTAAATTTGGGTGTTGTTTTAATTGCGACAACAACCAGGTTAAATCGCCGGTATTATGCGTTGGCGTAGCCAATGCGGATGGTGCAGCTAATACAGTCGCACACAGACAAGCAAACCCAAATGGTTTGTATAAATTCATAACATATACTCTTACTAAATAAATCGGTGACCATGATGTTGGCCAGCTAAAAATTAACTTAGTGAGTGAGTAATTGGAGGGCGTAGATCAGGAATAAGCAGACGCGAATTAAATGCAGGGGCGTTCAAACTAATAATGTCGTAGCTTGGTAAATTGACATGCTGCTGCCACGGCTCAGTAAAAAATGCAGGAATATGACATACATGACAATGCGCATCATCGGCGTTATCAGCTAAGGCTTGGCTTAATTGCTGATGTTGCAGTTGGTGAATATCATGATCGTTATTGACAGAGCAGTGTTCGTCTAATTGACTTTGTTGATATAATAATTGCGAGGTTACATTAATAGCAGTGTTATGATCAGCCACGTCAAAACTATCCAGCACAGGCTGAAGTAGTACAAACGCTAAGATTAACAACACTAATTGCTTCAAGCAATATATCCTTTGAACGATTTCCAAGCTAACTTAACATATCTTTTCGTTACTGAGAAGTGCTTAACCGCTCGCGACAGATGCCAACTTTATGCCGCTGGCTAATTCAGCAATGCTCATTTAGTATTGTAGTATCAATATAATAACAACTTAGGCAATACTCAATATGGCTCATCAACATTCTCATAGTCATCACAATGACGACCAAAGTGATCGCCAGCTAGGCTTCGCTGTTTTTATCAATGTGCTACTTACTATTGCCCAAGTTGTTGGCGGTCTCATCTCTGGCAGTCTGTCTTTAATTGCCGATGCACTGCATAATCTCAGTGATGCAGCGGCTATTTTTATCGCATTAATCGCCCGTAGAATTGGTAATAAACCCGCTAACGAGCACTATCATTTTGGTTATAAACGTGCAGAAATTTTAGCCACATTGTTAAACAGCAGCACCTTAATCATTATTGGTGGATTTTTAATACTAGAAGCCATTGACAGCTATTTTAACCCCACTCCAATCGATGGCTGGATTGTAGTGTGGGTAGCAGCATTGGCACTAGTAATTGATGTTGCGACGGCGGTGTTGACTTTTCGTGCGGGGGCAAAAAATAGCATGAATATTCGCGCTGCATTTATTCATAATGTGTCTGATGCTATGGCCTCGATCGTGGTAATTGTGGCTGGTACCTTAATTATTCTCTATCAATGGTATATTGTTGATTTGATTGCCACAGTATTCATTTCGGCATATGTAATTTATCACGGGGTATTACTACTGATTGAAAGTTGCAAAATTCTTATGCAAGCTGCGCCCAATAACTTTAATCGTGAAGCAATCACTAATGCGTTACAAAAGCACTTTACAATTAGCCAAGTACACAGCATTAAAGCCTGGCAAATTGATGAGAAAACGACCTGTTGTGAACTGGTGATCATAGCTACTCAGCCACTTGATATTGACGCAATTAAAGACTATTTACACCATGAATTTGCTATTGAGCAATGTATTATTGAATATAAACAGCCACAATAACAAACCATGATGCGAGCTCATAATTGCATTTAATCGTATTTTTATTGAAAACAGCTCGCGTTCTCATTTATCATCGCATCTTTATTTTTATAAATATCATAGGATATCTGTGTTGTTAAAGCTGTGGTTACGCCGTACTCATTTAATACTGACATTAGTTAGTGGGCTGTTTTTGATCTGTTTAAGCATCACCGGCGCTATTTTAATTTACGCAAAAGACATTCAGCAAATCATTAACCCGCAATATTGGACAGTAACCCCGCAATCAACACCACTGGCCTATCCGGTGCTTATCAATACGCTGGCTGTTCACTCCAAACAAAATGTCACTTTACTTATGCCAGAGCAGCAGCCCACTGTTGCATGGCAAGCCCAGCTTGCTGATAAAAACTATATCAGCGTTAACCCATATACCGGACAAGTACTGCTCAAATATGATTATTACAGTACAGTGTATGGCTTTACCATGGCCGTTCATCGTTGGCTATTATACCAAGATACAGATGGCAAAAAGCCGCTGCGCAATTGGGTCTCTATCTGTGCGTTAATTTTTATTATCAATATATTCGTTGGCGTATACATGTTTCTTAAACCTAAAAATCGCCTAAAACGTTTAGTAATAAAACCCAAGGCTAAATTACGTATTTTGCTTTACCAACTCCATACAGTGATTGGCATGTATCTATTTATCCCTCTTATTTTAATTGCCTTTACTGGTATGGCATTTCACTGGAAAGACGAGACCAAAGCAGTGCTTGAGTTTGTAACACAAAATAATGTAGAGGCACGCCCTAAAGCGCCGGAACTCGAGGTGCCAAATATAATCAATGGCGATAACTTTGCAGTGGCTATACAAAACGCATTAGCTGTATTTCCTGAGGCTGAATTATTTCGTATCTATTTGCCTAAAAAAGCCAGCGACCCAGTTGCACTTAGAGTAAGAAACCCTGATGAAAGTCATGCTTATAGTTGGGTATGGGCCGATCAATACACCGGTCAAGTCCTGCAATCTTACGATGCCTCAAAAGCCAACCTTACAACTCGCGCGTGGAATTTTAAATACAAATTTCATATTGGCGATTTTGCCGGTTTTTTGGTGCAAATGTTATGGCTATTGGTTGCACTACTGCCTGCTTTTTTTACTATCAGCGGGGGTTACTTTTGGTATAAGCGCCATTATAGATAACTCAGCATTATAACGTTTTAATAAATCAGCTCGCACTGGTGATGTTGAACAATAACTTTAAGTTCACACCACCAGTAACACTATCAGATCAACTCATGCCACCCTTACCTTTCAAATAACTGCCGTTCCTGACTCGATGTAAATGTACTTTTTGCCTTGTGGCAACTCATACTTTAAACAAGTGACGTTGCTTTATTTTTCCTATTTTAGCTCCTAAAATTAATCGTACCAATTACATGGAATTAATCACTTATTAGCGCATCAGGAAAAAAGCTTAAGGACGAGAGCTATGAAAAGTGTTCTATTATTATTTATAATCAACCACTTGTGCTTTTTTATAGCAGCCGAGTTTTTTACTGGCACCTTGAGCAAACTATCAGGTAATAGCTTTCTCTCAGTGATAGGAATCATTTATGCCTTTGTGGGTTTTCCACTCCAGCTACTTATTGAGCTACTACTGCTTATTGGTTTTTGTTATCAACTTTTTAATGTCGGAAAATATCAAGCAAGTGCGCCGCTTTGGTTGGCATTTTTTGCAAGCATAATGCTGATGTTTAACTTTTTTGAATAGCAAAAAAACAAAATGCAATTGATAATAACTATCAATACCCTTGCCTTTACACTTCTTTACACTTATTATTGCGCCAATAAAAACAGCAATATCTCATAATTACATAGTCGTAAAGGATCTTCATGTTTAAAACCTCTTTCACTTTATTAGCCCTCGCTGTAAGCACTGCCACTTTTGCCGATGAAGCAATCAATAAAAACCAATTAACCGATACGCAAATGGAGCGTGTGGTTGTCTCTGGTAGCCGTGTTTTTGAAAGCATTGATGAGGTTCCCGCATCAATTACTATTATCAATCAACAGCAAATCGAAGAGCATTTAAAAGTAAATCCAGAGCTACAAAGCTTACTTGCGCAAATGGTGCCGGGCCTTGCCCCTGATACAGGTAGTTCGAGTAATACCGGGCAAACGCTGCGTGGTCGCGCACCACTTATAATGATTGACGGCGTGCCGCAATCAACCCCACTGCGTAATGGCTCTTTAGGTATAAAGAGCCTCGACCCAAGTGCTATCGGCCGCATTGAGGTGATCAAAGGTGCCACCTCTATTTACGGTAACGGTGCATCAGGCGGTATTATTAATTACATCACTAAACAAGCAAAAAGTGATGGTAAAACCGAAGGTGAAATAAGTTTATCGAGTCGCTTTAGTGCGGTAAAACTTGAGGAAAGTGCCGGTGCAAGGCTATCAGCAGCCATTAATGGCCGTGCTGACAAATTTAGCTATTTAGTTACTGCCAGCTATGAAGAAAATGGCGTACAACGCGATGCCCAGGGTGACATACTCGGTTTACAATATGGTTTATCTGACGCAGTTACACAAAACTACTTTACTAAATTGGGCTATGATTTTGATGACGAAAAACAGCTACAATTTAGTTATAACTACTTCAGTTCGCAGCAAAAAACTGACCTTGGCGATGTTGCTGGCGATATCAGCTTAGGCGAAAAAACCTACGCAATCCATGTACCACCTGAATTACAAAAACAAGGTAAACCACAAGGCCCCGAAGGCAACGAAAATATCACCCTAAAGTACATAGACTACGCGCTATTTGATAACACCCAAATGACCTTAGATCTTTATATGCAAGATATAGAAAACGTGTTTTTCTTCTCCCCCAATCTTGCTAATCAAGACGAAAATTATGACGGCGGCCAGTCAATTATAAGATCTGAGAAAAAAGGCGCACGCGCAACATTTAATACCCTAATAGATTTTGATTCTATCGAAGCCTCATTTATTTATGGTATCGATGCATTAACCGATGTGACTTCGCAGCCACTTGTTGATGGCCGTATCTGGGTTCCAGAGATGGATATGCAAAGTGTTGCTGGCTTTTTACAAACCAAATGGGTGATTGCTGATGACCTTATTGTCAAAGCCGGTGTTCGCAAAGAAAGCATTGATTTAACGGTAGACGACTACCGCACACTTAAACTATGTAAAACGCCAACTCAGTGCTCAGTACCTATTAACGTTAAAGGCGACACTATAGATTACGATGCGACAACCTATAATGTTGGTATTAAGTACAACCTTGATGAAAAATTCAGCCCATTTTTAAGCTACTCACAAGGCTCCGATATTTCAGATATTGGCCGTTTGTTGCGTGCTGCCACGGTAAACGATATTGGACAGATCCAAACTGAAGCCTCGATCATCGACAACTATGAAATTGGTTTTAATTCACAATTTGATAATGTACGTATTGAAGTTGCCGCCTATCGTAGTACCTCTGAACTTGGCACAACCAATAAATTTAATGAAGTGACCGGCGTATATGAACCAGTGCGAGCACCACAGGAAATTTGGGGCTACGAAACACTGGTAGATTATACAATTTCTGCAAACCTAAAATTACTGGCAACGTATAGCTATGTTGAAGGTAAAAACACTGAAGCAGATGTTTATTTAGGTTCTAAACAGATCAGCCCACCAAAAGCGACAGCTAACCTAAACTGGCAACCTAGTGATGCTATGTCACTAACATTAAGTTACCTGTATGTCGGCGATAGAAAACGCTTTGCAGCAAATGACGATGGCAAATATGTGGGCGATCAGGGTCCTGTCGAAAATTATAATATTTTTAACTTAACTGGCCAATACCAATTTGCTGATAACTGGCAAGGGTTTGCAGGTATCGAGAACTTATTTAACGAAGATTACTTTCCAGCCCGTGCTCAGTCATATACATTCGGCGGCTACAACATCAAAGGTTTAGGAACAACAGCAACTGTTGGCGTTAAATATAAATTTTAAGCATCATTAAACTCGTTCATTGCGCGGTGCAATGAACGAGCCTTTCTTAATTTCATCTTTAACCTTAAATATAAATAGCAATCTGTTCACAAAGCAACCAACAATGCAAACTTAAACGAGAATCACACGCAATATTAACCATATGATTTAAAAGGAAAATACTTGCAATCTTGTGATTTTACACTAAACTTGTCGCAATTATGAATTTCAAGGTAGGCCGTTATGAAAGGTAATCAAAAAGTTATCGACAGCTTTAACACATTGCTTGCAAATGAACTTGCAGCAATCGATCAATATTTTATCCACTCACGTATGTACGATGATTGGGGTTTAGATAAACTTTATGTACGCCTTAATCATGAAATGGAAGAAGAAAAAGATCACGCTGATTGGTTAATTAAGCGTATTTTATTCCTCGAAGGCGTACCAAACATGACCAAACGCCGTGATCTTATTATTGGTCATGATGTTAAATCAATGATGCAAAATGACTTAACCCTAGAGCTTGAAGTCGTTGAATGTGTTAAAGAAGTAATTGCAGTCTGTGAGCAAGAAAAAGACTATCAGTCACGTGAGATCCTTGAAAAGCTATTATTCGATACCGAAGAAGATCACGTTTACTGGCTTGAACAACAACTTGGTTTGATTGATAAAATTGGTAGCCAAAACTATCACCAATCACAAATGGGCGAATAGGAGCTAAATTATGAAAGGCGATAAAGACGTTCTTGTTGCATTAAATAAAATACTGGCAAATGAATTAGTTGCCATTAATCAATACTTTTTGCATGCCCGTATGTTTAAAGATTTTGGTTTTAGCGTATTAGACAAAGCTGATTACAAAACCTCGATTCAAAAAATGAAAAACGCTGACCGTTTAATTGAGCGTATTTTATTTTTAGAAGGCCTACCTAATCTTCAAGATCTTGGCCGTTTACGCATTGGCGAAAACAGCGAAGAAATGATTGCTTGCAACATGAGTTTTGAACTAGATTCATTGGTTGATCTAAAAGATGCGATCAAACTTGCTGAAAGTAAAAAAGATTATATTAGCCGCGAAGCGCTCGATAACATTTTATCTGAGCAAGAAGAGCAAATTGACTGGCTAGAAACGCAACAACAGTTAATTAAAAGCACCGGTATTGAAAACTACCTGCAGTCGCAAATGTAACGTTTGGTTAATATCAAAAAAAGCAGCTTAGGCTGCTTTTTTAGTTTTTATAATACAGATAAATGTCACTTACATTAAACAATCACCAGCAATAGCTACGCCACTTGCTCAGTAATATCAGCGATTTGGATAAGTTTACGATTGAGGATCTTTTTAGTACAGCCGCAGCATTTGCCGCACTGGCTACCGACTTTAAGCTCTTTAGAAAGCTCGCGCATTGTAGTCGCACCTTCGTCGATTGTTTGTTCAATTTTTTTATCTGTCACACCGTGACATAAACAGATATACATGAATACAAACCACTCTCAATTACATTCGAGCTTGTATATTAATCTAAACGTAAACAGTTCGCAATTAATAATCGCATAAAATTGAGAATTATTTTTATTTGCTTAATTTCATATAGTTTTAGATGATCACCGCAATCCGGTTAAAACTTAAGAGGCTGATATGTGCCACTTCATGAAATAACTCATATCTAACTGTTATTTTCTTCTAGCCACTCATTCATGTCATTCAATAACGCAGGAAGCAGCTTTTCCAGAAGTGAAAACTCTTTTTCAATATCTAGTTGCCCCTTGCTTGCTTGTAATTCAATCTCTGCAAACAAACTTCTTAACCTGTCGGCGCTTATCTCACCACATAAACCTTTAAGAGAATGCGCAACTTGACGAACTTGTTCATAATTATGATCATCGACAAATTCTGTTAGTTGGTTAAATTTTTCAGGTGCTGTTTTAATAAACATAGTACAAATTTTAATAAGCAAAGCTTCTTTGTTAAGTAAACGAGAAAGTGCAGCACCATGATCCCATAACACTTCTTTTTCAGCCAAAATTTCAGTGACAGAGTGTTCATTTTTTTCGTAATTAGATAATGTCCACTCTATTACTTTAGCTTGCGCCTCATTTGCTTGAATAGGCTTACTAATATAGTCGTTCATGCCAACCGATAAACACTTTTCTTTTTCGCCCATCATGGCGTTAGCTGTCATAGCAATAATAGGTATATTTATAAACTCATTACCGGCATCTCCTGCACGAATTTTCTCACAAGCTTGGTAACCATTTAAGATAGGCATTTGACAATCCATCAAAATACAACGTATTGGCTTGCCTTCTATGCGGCTAAGCTTTAGTGCTTCAATTGCTTGTTCACCGTTAATTGCTGTTTTTACATAAATTGGTAAAAATTCTAGTGCTCCAACTGCTACTGCGATATTTATCTCATTATCATCAACAATTAATATACTCCCCCCATCAATTTGCTCTAAAGTTCGTACTGGTATATTACTGTTTTCGCTTGCTTCTACACTAAGCAACTGCAATTGTTCAACCTTACTCAGAGTTAATCCAATAGCTCTTAGTAAATCACTTTGTGTGAATGGTTTACTAATTGTCGTGACCTTACTTGAAATACCTTTAGTTAATGGCAATCCGGGTTTATGTAACACAACAATTTTAAGGTTTGATTTATGGTGTATGAAATCATCAATTATTTGTTCTAACTCACCACTTTTATTGTCTTCTGCATCTAAGAAAATAATGTCATAGGGTTCAGCAGTTATATCGGCTAAATCTTCAAAATTTGAGAGTTCTACCTCGCCCCCTTCATGACGAATTAACTCTCCTAGTAGCTCTTGTGATTCTTTATTATTATTAATAACTAAGACTTTTTTAGACAAATAATGCTTGTTCTGTGGTGTATTCACACTACTTTCACTATCAATTATTATATCAAAACTGAACGTACTGCCCTTATGTGGGACCGAACTGACTTTTATATCCCCCCCCATCATCAGGCATAACTCTTTGCATATTGATAATCCAAGTCCCGTACCGCCAGACTCAGCGTTTATAGTGCTATCGACTTGATTAAATGCTTTAAACAGATGCTGCTGGGCACTATATTCAATGCCTTCGCCGGTGTCTTGAACGCTAATAATTAATTTGTGTTTTTGATCCTCAATCTTTTCTGATTCAACTTTGATCTTTATGAAACCACGCTCTGTAAATTTAATCGCATTATTAATTAAATTATTGATTATTTGGGTTAACCTTAATGGGTCTGATACAGCTCGCTGGCAATTTAAACCTCGTGTATCAAGATAAACCTCAAGCTCTTTATCAAAGGCCATTATGGAGCACGATTCAACTAAGCATTCAATCAAATATTTAGGATTAAATGTTCTAAAATTTAATTCAAGTTTACCCGCTTCAATCTTAGACAAATCCAATATATCGTTTATCAACAAGTTTAAATTAGTGGCACTTAACTCCATCAGACTAATCAACCTACGTGATTGTTCTGGTAATTCTTCACGCTTTAAAATATTTAATGTTCCAATCACACCATTAAGTGGGGTTCTTAGTTCATGGCTGATATTAGAAATATATGCGCTTTTAATATCACTATTTATGACAGCCTGCTCTTTCGCTTCAGCAAGATCTTTCGTTCTGTTTCTAACTTTTGACTCAAGCTCTGAGTTCAAACGTTTTACCTTAACTTCGGCCGCTTTTTCTTTACTAATATCCCTAATAATAAGTGCAAGGCCATTGAGTGTAAACTGCTCAGAAAATACCGGGCTTACAGAAATAGCAAAAAAGTAAGATTGCCCATTTACCTCTACGGACCGTTCATCTTTGATTTGTGATTTCGAGTTTTCCAAATCAGCAATATACTTATCTATCGGCAGCTGTTGGAGTAATATCAATTCATTAGTATGCATACCCATAGATAAAGATTTAGACGTTGATAATAATCGCTCTGCACTAAAGTTAAGGCTGGTTAGTTCACTTTGAAGATTTAATCCAACAATGGCATCAATTGAACCATCGACAATGGCTGATGACTCCCTACGTGCTTCAGCTAGCATTTGGCTTCTGGTTGCATTTCGATAAAAAGTAATAAGCAGTATTACAGTAAAGAAGATAATTACCAATAAAAAGCCATAAGTCAAAAGCCGTTTATCACTAATCATCGTATCGATATACTGCTTTGAAACGACAGTACTTAAATCAATATAACTAAACTTTTTTCCCGGTCGCATTTGAACTATATCGGAAAACACATAGTATTGATCACCCGCTTTTTGTTTCGAATCAACACGATAAAGTCCTTGATATTGGATCGGCTGCTCATATAGCGTATCCCATGTGATGTTCGGTGCTAAATCTCTTGTAAATCGATACTTTTCGATAGGATGATAAAGAAAGTCACCATCAGAGCTGCTAATTATAAGCTGAGAATAGTCAAACACTGTGGTTGTTAATTTTTCAATTAAGGCATTTGCGTTCACGTTCATAATTAAGAAAGCAAAACGCTTACCTTCTTCGCTGTAAATAGGGATAGAAAACCGTAACATCGGCTTATATGGAAATGTCACTTCTCCAAACTCGCGATTCAACGACATCGGAGATAAATATATTTGCTTAACTTCAAGCTGCGAACTCGGCAAAAAATACCGCTCCCCACTTTTGGGCTGTAACGAATAATCGGGTACAGCCTCAACTGAAGCACCTCGGCGCTGCACACGAATAAGCTCTTCTCCTGTTGCGGTAACTGCAATAACACGCAATTGCTCAATATTTAAATTATTTTCCATAAAGCCAATAAAGATAGTCTCTAATCGCTCTTTCCACTGTTTATAAGTGGTTCCATCATATGGGTCTATACCATTGTTATAATGGGCTCTTGGTAACCCTGAAATCGGCGGTGTAGAGTGTAAAAAACTAATATCTGATTTTGATCGAGATATAAATGAAGTCACCACCTCCCTTAATCGCTGATTTGTTGTTGAAAACTCGCTGTCTATTTGCGTTAACACATCTTTTTTTACATGCGTTTCAAATAGTAAAACCGCCAAAACCAACAACAGACCAAAAAAGAACGTGATCCACCTTAGAAACGTCTTTGAAGATACAACTGACTTATTTGCTTTCATGGAAATATTCATCTTTAGCCCTTTGTTACTAATGCTTAGTTAGGGGATTACACCACTTTAATAGTACCGCTCTTAAACACTCATAACTTATTGGTTTGCCGATAAAATCATCCATACCAGATTCAAAACAACGCTGCTTATCGCTACCTAGTACATTTGCAGTTAAAGCTATTATCGGTGTTGTTAAAAAAGCTGGCATCGTTCTAATTTTAACTGTTGCTTGAGGCCCATCAAGAACAGGCATTTGCATATCCATAAAAATAATATCAAATGCACACATTTCGCACTGTGCAATCGCCTGCTCACCATCACCGGCTATATTGATACAAGTGATATTAAACTCTTTCAAAAGCGCTTCAATAACAATTTGATTAATCTCATTGTCCTCAACAACTAATACGTTTAAGTTAGACAGATCAATCTCTTGCGGTGCTGGTAATTTAGTATTTTCATGTTGTCGACTCGCTTGTTTATCACCCCTTTGAGTCTTTAATTCAAAATAAAAAAGCGAGCCTTTACCAAGCTCACTTTCTACCTTTAAAGGTGCATCCATAAGCGCTAATAACTTACTGGTAATAGCTAAACCGAGGCCTGTTCCGCCAAATCGGCGTGTAATCGAGGTATCGGCCTGTGAAAAAGCTTCAAAGAGTGTCTCAATATGCTCGTGTGATATACCTATACCAGTGTCCGACACACCAAACGACAATATAAGCTCATTATTCGCCTCTTTCTGAACATTTACATTTAATGCAACACTTCCTCTTTCAGTAAATTTAATGGCATTGCCTAACAAATTTATAAGTACTTGCTTTATGCGTGTTTCATCTCCTGCAAAAATAATATTCTCTTCGTCTGTCGGCGATGAAACAAAAAGCTGCACTTGTTTTGCATTTGCTTGTTCACTAAATAGTAGCTTTAACTCATCTAGCATTTTATGTAAATCGATTGATTGGTTTTCAAGCTCAACTTTTGCGGCTTCAATTTTACTCAAATCGAGAATATCATTGATGATAACTAGCAGGCTGGCGCCTGAAGACTGAATAATCTCTAACATTCTTGCTTGTTTATCTGTCAAAGAGGTATTGCCAAGCTGTCGCGCCATCCCCAAAATTCCATTCATAGGAGTGCGGATCTCATGACTCATATTTGCCAAAAATTCAGATTTGACCTTAGAAGTATGTTCCGCTGCTTTTTTTGCAGAAATAAAGTCTTTACTTAACGCCCTGAAACGATTTGCAGCACCCGCTAACAAACCGATTTCATCTTTGCGTGTTAAATCGTGAATGGGCGCCGATAGGTCACCATTAAGAAAGCTTTGAAAACTTTTGGTCAATAGTTTAATAGCATGTGCTATATGAAAGTGAAAAAATAACGCTAGTCCAATGATATACAAGATAGCGCCTACTCCGAGTAGCTGTAAAACATACTCTGTTTTTGAAATACTAACTGAGCCGGTTTCTTTTATTGTAATTAAACGTGACAGTGACTGCTCTCTAAGTGTATTTGCTAATGCACTAAACTCAATGGCATCACCCGCCATAACAACATTAACTAGGCTTAAATAGTTACGATTTGCTTGGACGCTTTTAGTAAAAGCTTGCTGGTAATCTACAGCTAACTGAACTGTTGGGTTTTCGATCCTGTTTTGCTGCTTTTGCAAAGCTAATTTGGAGCTTGAGAGACTTTGCAGCGCCTTAATGACTTGTTGACGCTTAGAATAGTCCTTTTTAGTTAAATAAAGCTGCGCATTGTGGTGTAATGTGTGCCATATATTTATATTTTGCGTAATTAACAACTTATCTTTTAAATCTGCGGTCAGTTGTAGTAAGCCTGTTAAATGGGCAACAGCGCCTAAATAAATACGTGGCAGCTCTGTATCTATCAATGCTGTTTTTATATTATAGCGCTTTTTTAGCACGCTTAGATTATCACCATACCTAAGCACGAGTTCAGACATGGCATCGATATAAATTTTATCGTCAACTTCATTATTTTTTTTATCTATTGCTTTTAAACGCTGGTCAATACTTTGGTAGTTCTGTTCAATCTTAGCAAATACCGCATCACTCCCTGATGCGCCATAGACCGAAATATCACGTTGCATTTCAACAATATCTTTGTTTATTCGTAAAATACCAATGGCATGACTACTAATATCCGTAATATTATTTACCGATGTATCAATTGCTTCTAAGCGTTTATCCATGACGATGTAGCTGATACTGAGTGTAATTACCACCAGTGCTAACGCTAATGTCATTTTCGCTGCAATAGAACGCGATATTAAATGTACCAAACGACGTCCTTAAGCATTAAGTAGTTCATACCATTTATCTAAACTATAATCGTAATTTTGCATTACGGTATTCCACACAGCTATATTTGAAAAACGTTTAATATAACTTCCACCATCGCGAGTCTGGCCAGCTTGTACAGAAATTTTACCATCCGTTCCAATCAGCTCAGTGGTTGCTTCTTTTCCCTCGTACCAATAATCCCACTCAGGCTTAGACATTAACGGCTGGCTACGCTGTGGGTTAGATATATAGTAACCTTGTCGAGCAATAAAGGCTCCAGGATAACCAGATAGCCACCAATTCATATATTCATAAGCCGCATCTTTTACATGCCCCGAGGTATTAGCAGATAAACACATAACACCATGCCAAGCACGATACCCTTCCTTCGGGGATGCATTGACAACAGGGATACCTTGGCCTCTACAGGCACTCACACCCGGTGAAAACATACTTTGGATATTAACGCGCTTTGTCTTCATAAAATCCACTGACTGCGGTACTGATGTCCAGAAACCAGAAAAGTGGCCTTGCCTTTTTTTCGATAATAAAATTGCAAACAATTTATCTAATTCGCCAATGCTCATGTTGCCAATGTCGTTAAATGTCATCAGACCTTGGCCCTGAGCAGCAAGCGCAGCATCAAATATGCCTATTGTTGGTGCATTAACAAGGGCCACTTTTCCTTTATTTTTATCATCCAGCAACCAAGACCAAGACTCAGTTTCATAGGCTTGCCCCTTTTCGATGTAATCTGTGTTATAGCCAAATGAGTCAACATTGTGGACATATGGCATAAAGCTTATTTTTTTTGTAGGTGTACTTGCTAATGAGCCATCATTTTGAACAAATAAAATTTTGTTTGGTGCATCACCTGCCCCTAGTTTGGCCGAGGGGGTTATTTTACCTATTTTAGTAAGGTCATTTATTTCATTCCAGTAGACAAGCCTATCGACGTCTATTGGTTGAATAGCACCGGCTTGCCATAGGATATTTATTGAGTCTGACCACTGTTCATAAAGGTCAAAAGAAGTTGGATCCGCAGCAGCTTTTTGTAAAACAGCTGCACTACCCATAGGTATAAATTGTAAATTTATACCTAGCTCTCGCATTGCTCGCTGCCGAAGCTCTTCTTGCAATGTAACGTGAGTGCCCATGACGCGCAAAGTTGTTACTTTTTTAGCAAATACATAAGGCGCTTTGAATGCGAGTGTTGATACAGCGGCCCCGGCACCAACTGTACGCAGGAAGTGTCTACGATCAGGTGAATAACTCATTATTATTTATCCAATACCAATGTCCCTAAGAGAAAAAGTATAGACTAAACAATAAAAAAAACAGCAAATTAGATCTCATAATTAATTAAAACTACTAAGGAGCCAAATTAAACAACCTGTAATTTATAGCAATTACGGCCATCTCGCTTGGCGCAATATAGTCCTTCGTCAGCCAATGAGATCAACTCATTAAGCTCCATTGTGCCCTGTTTCTCATACGTTACTCCGCCAATACTAACAGTAACGTGCCCAATGGATGATTGACTATGCTCAATATTTGACTCATTAAGTTGTAGAATTATTTGTTTGCATACGTGCGACATCCCTTCAATGTCGGTATAAGGCAGCACAATCAGAAACTCCTCACCTCCAAATCTAATCGCTACGTCATGAGGCCTTTTTAAACTATTGGCAAACACATCGGCAATTTTTTTAAACAAATATCACCTTGAAGGTGACCATAATGGTCGTTATAAAGTTTAAAATGATCAATATCGATCATTAACACACTAAACGGCTTTTTTTCACGCTCTGATTGTTTCAGCGCATTACTGACTTCCTTGTCTAGATAGTGCCGATTATAAAGTCCTGTAAGAGAATCTTTATAAGTCAACTTCATCAACACTTCTAAGCGCAGCTTATTCTCTACGTGATTTGTAGTTCGATGTATAAGCGTTGAGGCAATTACTGGTTTATCAATAAAATCTGCTGCACCAGCTTCCCAACAAGCATTCTGAGAATCAGTATCATAAGTTGCAGTAATAAATACAATAGGAACGTGCGCAAACAATATATCCTGTTTTAACGCTCTGCATACATCTAAGCCACTGATGTCTGGCAAATTTACATCAAGTAAAATGAGATCTGGGATATTGGATTTGCAATAATCTAACGCTTGTAAGCCCATAGCTAGTGTTTCGACTTCAAAGTAATCTTCCATGATAGCCTGTAGTGAAAAGCGAATTATTTCATCATCATCAACTATTAATATTTTACATTGCGTTAATGGCTTAAGAGCTAGGTGCATATATTTCCTTTATTTTTGGCTTGAGTAAGCACGTCCATCATCTCTAAAAAGGGCATTGGTTTACCAAGTAAGTATCCCTGACCAATGGCACAGCCTAGAGATTGTAGCTTATCTCTTTGTTGGCTTGTTTCAATACCTTCCGCCACGATCTGTAGGCTTAATGAATTAGCCAAGTCGATAATTGCAGTAACAATATCAAGCGATTGAGAGTCACTAATCATATCACGCACAAAAGACTGATCAATCTTCAGCACATCAAGAGGAAATAGTCTCAAATATGACAGACTAGAATACCCCGTGCCAAAATCATCAAGCGCAAGGCTAACCCCCATATCAGCGATCGCCTGTAATTGCTTTATCGTTTGTTCGAAATTATCAATCAGTGCTGATTCGGTTACCTCCAGCTCTAAATAACGACTTGGTAGCTTAGTTTTTTCTAATATCGATGCAACCGTATCAACCAGCGAAATACCAGTGAATTGTTTAGCTGAAATATTAACAGCGACTTTCTTTGGGTATCCTGCATCAAGCCACTTTTTAGCATCAATACAACTTTGCTCCAAAACTTGTTCACCTAAACGGTAAATTAGTCCTGATTCTTCGGCATATTCAATAAAATTAAGTGGAGATATAAATTCTCCAGTGTCATCTTTTAGCCTCACTAATCCTTCAGCACCAATAACGTCGTGAGTCACTAAGTCATATTTTGGCTGATAAAGCACAACAAGATCATTGTTATCTAGCGCGTTGCGTAAGCAATTACCCACTTTTAAACGCTTAGTCATTTCAACTTGGAGATCATTACTAAAATAATAATAGCTATTAGCGCCTTCTTGTTTTGCTTTATACATTGCTGAATCTGCATGACGAAGCATTTCCTCGACACTTGATGCATCATCAGGATACACACTTATCCCCAAGCTTGCTGAAAGGACATGTTGCTCATCAGCTAATCTGAAAGGTTTAGCGATGACATCTAGCACTTGACTAATAAGCGGTTCAAGACCGAATGTGTCTTTTTCATAGGGAACAACAAGTGCAAATTCATCGCCGCCCACTCTTGCAACAGTAATATCATTACATGCAAATTTATCAAGGCTATGACCTATATGGGCAATTATTTCATCACCAATGTGATGTCCTAACGCATCATTTATGTACTTAAATTTATCTAAGTCAAGAAGCATCAGGCTCACTTTAGTATTATTAAATGAGGCTCTAGCTATTCCTTGAGTTAACCTGTCATGAAGCAATACGCGATTGGGTAATGCAGTTAGTTGGTCGTGATGAGATAAATAAGTCATTTGAACTGACATAGCAAGGACTTCGCTAACATCTTGAAAAACCATTACTGCACCACGCTTATTACCATCCTTATCTAATATTGGAGCCGCACTATCTTCGACTCGGTGCAGCATACCTTGCCGGCTAATTAACTGCGTGTTTATAGCCATAGCAACAGGACGATTTTCCTTCAGAGCAACTGATAAAGGATTTATAGAAGGTATTTTTGTTGAGGCATCTCTAAGTATCATTACTTCTTCAATATGTCGCCCTCTAGCCGCAATTTGTGACCAACCGGTTAGACGTTGCGCTACTGGATTTAGGTAAGTTATACACGCATGCTCATCAGTAGAAATAACACCATCAGCAATAGAGTCTAACGTGATCCGTAAGTGCTCTTTTTCAGCAGCCAAAGCTGCTTTAGTGCGCTGAATAGTTTTTTCTTGAATTCGAATTTTTGTATGGTTTTCAACCCTCATTCGACATAAAGTTAAATTCAAAGGTTTAGATATGAAATCAATCGCTCCCAATGAAAGCGCTTTTTGCTCGATGTCAGGATCATTATGAGAAGTGATGATCAAAACGCGTAAATCACCAAGATGAGGTCTTTTTTGTATTTCTAGTAATATGTCAAATCCACTAACATTGGGCATTTCTAGATCGAGTAAAAGTATATCTGGTATAAACTCTTCAATAAGAGCGATGGCATCCTCACTTTTATTACATGAACAAATAACCCCAACATCGTCCAGAACATGCTCTAGTTGCAAGGTATTGATCTCTTCATCATCTATAACGAGAATTTTACAAAGCTCTGCCATTTAAACGCTCTCCATAATCTAATTTGCCTATAATTAAAGATAGTCCTAATCTCTATGAAAAGCGATACAGCCCAGTTTTAATATATATTGAATTATCATCCACATAAGTGGAAACAACTCAAATCACTATATAATCCTAAAGAGGGTTGGAATAAAAATAAGCCTGTAGGACAAAGGTTGCTTCTCAAACTTCAACAAATATGAGCTATTCGAATACAACTAGAACTATTTTATAAAGTAAGAGATCTGGCGCTTTTTAACCTCGCTATCGATAGTAAACCAAGAGGGGGGAGGTGAGTAAATGACATCGCACATGGTAAAACAATCCAATCAAGGCCTATTGTTGCTCAGAAAAAGACAGGTATGTGGCACAAGTAAAGTCGACCAAAATGGAAACACATGCTAAAAATATTTAGCCCGTATTTCGCTTTTTAGACAAACTTCACAAAAGTGCCCTAGCGGTCATTCAGGGATTATATTCTATCTGAAAATGTCACTGATTGACGATTTAGTAGCTATCACTTACTTCTTATTGCTTACCAACATTAATAAATTCCGCATAAACTTCTAAGTCAATTTGATCCCCAACAATCGGTATATAACTGTCCATGCCAAAGTCAGAACGTTTGATTTGACCGACCGCGCTAAAACCAATGGTGTATTTTCCTGTAATCCAGTTGTCTGCTCCACCGTGAAATGTGGCTTTAAACGTCACAGGTTTGGTAACACCTCTAAGAGTTAAATCACCTGAGAAATTAAAACTGTTATCAGATATAACTGTAACAGTGTTGCTAGTAAATGATGCCTGCGCAAAGCGCTCACTGTTAAACCAAGTGTCATTTTGTAAGGTTTCTGCTAAGTCAGCATTATTAATATCAATAGAGCTAATATCCACCACTGCGTTTAATGACGCGGCAGTCATGTTATTAGGATCAAAGTTGAGTTGTGCATCAAATTGATTAAAACGCCCTACATAGGTTGATAACCCTAAATGTTGGATTTTAAATATTAATGCAGCATGTTGACTGTCTAGCTGATATTCGCCCGCTTGAAGCGCTATCAACTCAGATTTAACAGTTGGTGCAATCCAACTCACACAACTTGTCAGTAACAGCGCAGCACACATAACTGAGACCGAATGTATAAATGTTCGCATTGTATTCTTTGACGCTGAGTTCATAGTAGTTAAGCCATTAGTGATGTGTTGAGTGTAGGTAAAATAAAACGTCATTTTTCATAAAATCAAAATATATAATGCCTCATATTTTCCATTTTAACCTCTCTTTTATATTCATGATGGAGTGAAGCCGCCTATTTTTCGTCTATTAATCAATCGTTTTTACATAACTTGAGCTACGGGGTTTGAGCGAATGAAATTTAACCCTTTGGTATAATTGATGATTAATTATTAGCGTTTTGAAGCGTCCGTTATCTCAACAAACCTACAATCGATGCGAAAACCCTCGAATGTTTACTTCTCGATCAAAGCCGAACTACTCAAAATTGCAATGAGCAGTCAGTCAAGCAAGGGCGATGCAATCCCATTACTCTTAATATTAAATCCGCAACCATTAATTATTATGAAATTTAGCTAATTACTCGAGTATTCTTTACCTAATGTTTTTCTATTGTTATTTGTTTACGACTTTTCGTATCTATCTTCACAAGTCCACCAATAGGAAAGCATATATGGGGTGTTGTATGTCCAAAGTTTAAGTTATAAAGCACGGGAATTGACTCTAACTCTTGTTTAGATTGTATAATCTTTTTAAGTAAGTCTTCAGATACTTCTGACTTTAATTGAAATTTCCCAATGACTATTCCTTTAACTCTGTCGAAATGTTTTTGGTGAATTAATGATTGCAGATCTCTGTCAAAATTTGAAGGGGATGTTAACTCGTCATCTTCAAGAAATAGTACAGAATTTGTTAAGTCAGGCATAAATTCAGTTCCTTGAAGCAGATTTAAAGTACAAAGGTTGCCTCCAAGTATTTTTCCTTCAGCTTTACCATGATTTAAAACTTTTATGCCATTGTCTTTATAAAAGCTTCTTTTTTCCTGATCTAAAAACCATGAATCATCACTCCATTGTTCGGGGTTTATAACTTCATAAGGATCACTTGAGAATAAACACTTTTTAATATAATTTATTGAAAAATCAATACCTTTAAGCATCCCCAAAGTTGAATATGCAGGCCCTGAGTAAGTTATTAGTCCGGTTTTATGAAATAAGGCATTTGATAAAGCTGTAGTATCAGAATACCCACATATAATTTTTGGATTTTTTTTAACAATATTATAGTCAATATACTTTAGTAATTGATTTACATTATCGCCCCCGATAACAGTAAAGATAGCTTTTACCTTTTTATCTAGGAATGCTTCATGTAAATCTTCAATTCTTTCTTTTATAGATGAAGACGAAAAATCATCTATCGACTCACAGTTTTTTGAAAATGACAATTTGAGGCCAAGCTCTTCAAACCTTGTGTTTGCTATTTCTCGCGTCTCTTGGTCAATAATTGATAAACTTCTTGAAGGCGCAATTATCCTAACTTCATCATTCATTTTTAACTTATTGGGTATTATCAATTTACCTCCTACAAGATACTCTAAACAGCATGCACATCAAAATTGAGCGAACTTCACAGCTTTCAATAAATAGTTCCTAACTCAATACTTTCGGCTTGTCGCTCCTAGTCGCAATATGTGGCGCAGAAAAGCTTGGCTAAAATTAGGAACGAAGTGACGCGGGCTAAGCTTTTTGCGTCCCTTTCATTATTGCTTTGTTATGTGTCATCGCCATATTTGTTTGAGTTAGCTTTAATTTTTGGCATTTGAATTTGTAAAAGTATAAAAACAGGAACTAAGGGTGCAAAAGCAAGCCAAGATAGATTAAGCACAACCCAAAAATAGCTAAACCAGCACATAACCGCAATAAGCGAGAATACTTTGAGTAGTTTGGAAAATATAATGATATCGCCCATTGCGACCATTATACCACCATAAAACAATGCTCCAACTAACACAAAAGCGGGATGAGGAACTTCAATTATTTCACCCTGAAACCAATAGAAAAATTCATATCCATAACTGAATAATAAAGGTGACATGATTGTAAATGCTACAAAGACACCCCAAGAATCATTTCTGTGGTATTTAGCGTATTTATTATTTTTTTCTTGAAGTGTTTCCATATCTACCATGACACATAACGCCAACTTACGGAGTCATGTTGCAGCTTTTTGTTATGTGATTGAGCGTAATTTATGATGAATTTCATTTAATACTTCACTCCCCATTGTTTTGGTAACGAGCTCATTCAATTCACCACTTAGAAACTCTTGCCATGAAACTATCTTACATCCCGAGCAATGAGCATACCTTCCATATGCCGATATCACCGTATAATTATCCATGATTGAGGTTTCATATAATTCCCCCCCTGGATTATCGACTCTCCAACACTCAATAGCTTTAGGCGGAATATAATTCATAGTTTAAAGTGATTCTTTCACAATTTTCTGCCACTCACTAAATGACTCTGCTTCCCAATTGTTGCCAGGCTTTAAACCTTCTGGGGCGTATTCTTTCGGCTTGCCGCCAAACCAATTAAACCACTTAGAAAGACTACCGTCTGGTATCTGGACTAGTGGTACATCAAATTCTTTGATATAGAATCTGGAGCCTTCAGGAAAATCATTTTTACTTGGCAAGTTCATATTATGGCTCCCGAAGATCTCCAACATAACGAGCCTGTAGAATTACTCGCTTTTATTTTATTTTGATTAATGCTTCAACCATAGCCTAGTTCCTATTTTGATTCAATCGACAACTGACTTTCACATAAAATATAAAGGAGGATTTGCTGTTGCTTTAATTGGCGTTTTGGAAGGTATTACAGGTGCTTAATGGCTTATTTTAAGATGTAAGGGCTTACCTTTATTAATGCATCGTATTTTACGCTGCTAATATTAGCCTTCAAGTTAGTTCTCATTTACTTCTCTTTCTCTGCTCTTTGTGCAAAAAATATTTAATTGAATTATTCACAAAGGAATTATTCACAAAGAGGTTCAGAAACGCTGCGCTTTAGAAGAATATAAGCAAATGCAGTGCTAATAATGTAAATATTATTGCGTAGCGCTCCTTATATGTGTTTGCCGTAAGCTACTTGCTTAACAGCCGCATCGACAGACGAAGTAAACAAATTTGTTTATTGATTTAGAGTTGACCGCCATTATATAAAACGGTCAAAAAGACTACTAGTGCCTATTGATAGTGTTAAGGCTCATATGTGTTAAACGTTTTACCCATACATTTGCAAATATTCAAAGTTCTCACTATCAAAGATTTGTGGAATTAATGAATGGCCTCCAAACATGTTATTTTCGCTGTAGAAAAAATCAACGCTATCAGAGGATAAGAAATTTACTCCATCCAATCGCAGGTTTTTATCGAACTCCATGGCTGTCAGTATTGGTTCATCATCTTCCCGCCAGTCTTCATTGTACGATTGCAGGCTGTTTTCTATTATGTAGCCTCTGGCTTTCTTGTCGTATGCATCCAAAGAAGAAAGAATCCTTTTGGCCAGAGTAATCGTGTCTTCTAACTTCTCTCCATCTGGATCAACATGAATGCGAACTTCATCTCCTTTAAAATTGAAACTACCTTTGTAGGTACCTTCAATTCTTTCATCCATTTCTAGATTATCTAACGCTTTCTCGTACATAACTCTCTCTGACGTTTAACTAGCCTGTAGAATAACTCGTTTTTAATTTATTTTTATTAATGTATCAACCATAGCCGAGTTCCTATTTTGATTCAATGAAACTAAACAAGACAGTCACTCTAATTGAACAAACGCAGCCGTTACAATAAAATTACTTTTTAGGTTAAGAATTTATCTTTTACTACAGGGTTACTTTTACTTCATCCATTAAATAAGTCATTAGCATTCTTAAACCTAAATTACATGCATAAAATGACATCAGTTTTTAACTTTTTACTGAGTAATTCAAGCGCTATGCCAGTAGTTTTTTACAATTACTGATATTTGCACGCCGCTTCCGATTTAAGTTTTCACCGTAACGTTATTGTGAAGACAGCCTGCCTACTGCGCCGTGAAATACGCGCGTAAATTACGTGGTGAGTTCTAACCAGTTTTCTGGAGAAATATTGACTCTTTCTAGTAAAGGTAAGTGTGTACTTTTAATATACCCTCGCTTGCTTTACCATATACAACGTCCTGTTAGCTCAACGAATTCAAGCTACGATTTAAGCTCAAACGGTAACCCTTTTGGCATGATTTGACGTGGTATACCTGCAAAGCGAAGTAGTTGTTTTGGTTGCTTACCATCTTTGGCGCATGTTAAACGTTTTTTAACACTAATATGGCCTGACTCTTCAGGTGTTTTTACCATCTTAGCTCTAATCGGATTTAAATAAACATATGCCATGCAGGCTGCTAATGCTGCTTCATCAAGTAGTGCTTGTGACCTAAATCCCCCCTCCCCCTCTGCGGTGCCCGTAGGATTGACCGGTAAAGTGGTCTTCGCCACATAAAAATGCACGCCGTACGCAACGTGAAATACAGTGATAATATTTTGTATCAACCAAACTTACTTGACGCTTTCTTGCGATTTCAATAAGACACCCTGCTCATTTTTTGCACTTAATAAAACTTAGTACTTCGTTTCACAAAATACAAAATTAAACTGGATGTCTTTGTTATTTTTTCCTTGTTATTTTTAAACACGGATAACGGTTTACACTCGCTTTAAACAAAAATAGTCACTTCAGAGCAATCCAAAAAGCCTATTTTATAACAGTATTAATAAGGAGGACTTTAATTATGCGGCTACCCAGCATCGGTCTTCAGGCAGCTGAAGTCGGCATTTTTAAGCTTTTCTTTCTCAATAAATACCATAAGCTTATCCCCATCATGCCAACACCAGCCAAGCCCATCGTGAGATGCCAGAGTGAGCAGCGGAAGCCATTCATCACCAGGGGTCGGGTCATAAGCAAGCGAACAAAATGACGGATAGCCCAGCATGTAGTTCTCGCGATGGCCTATTAGATAAGGCAGTTCATACAAAAGATTAGTATCGAAAGGCCAGTCACTGCGTAACTCTTCATGTTTGGGGATTTCCAGCCCGGTTTCCAAACGGATTAACTTTGCCTCCTGCGGTACAGCTGCTTGCTCAAACATAACTAAATCATTAATATCCGGATAATAGTAAGCGATCACATATCCTTCAGCACCCCAGAAAATTTCACCGTCGTGATCATAAGCATAGAAGAGTGATAGCAAACCGGATTTGGGCAGCGGCTCAGGACAATCGAGGATTTCAGAAAAATTAATCTGGCCTAAAAACCGGTATTCGCCAACGTTATGTTCTGGCCAGACAAAGTCCTTTGCAACCAGAGGATTACCGCCAAACCGACTCCCAGAGTCACTGGCGACACCATCTAAAAACAAAATATCAACGCTGGATTTACTGATCGAATCCAAATAAGCCTTATGAGGGGAAAAATCTTCATCAGTGCTAATAAAGTCTTCCAAAATTTTAGGGTTCAAACAACTCTCCTTTTATAACGCAAACACAACCGGCGTTCATTCCGTGTCTATGTATATGTTCAACGGGTTATTAACTTAACCCACTATCCAAACCCTTGAAGGGCTTTTGTTTATCTAACGAGCCTGTAGAATTATTCGCTTTTATTTTATTTTGATTAATGCTTCAACCATAGCCTAGTTCCTATTTTGATTCAATCGACAACTGACTTTCACATAAAATGCTAAATTTATATTTCAGATGCTTAACCCTCTCACACTTAGAGTAAGAGGATTATCATCTTTAAAAATTAATTGTGATGCCAATAGATGGTAAAGGCATATCAGGGAACTGGTAGTCTTTTTCAAACTCGCTGTAGTCTTGATTGTATTCTAGCTCCTGTACTGCGCGTGAAGCATACGTTTATATTCAATTACAGGGTTCACCCTCAGCCGCACCACAAAACCTGTTGTTGTACCTTTACTCTAAAAAAGAAATGTGGCAAAGTGCGCACTTCTCGGGGGAGTAGCCTGCTTGATGCCTTTTAACTTAAAGCGCAGCAAGTAAACTTATCAACATAATTGCACCTCATGTGCATGGTAAGTTTGTAATGTAGCAAGCATTATCGGCAAGACCTGGGTAAACACTATCCTCATGGCGGGAGATAGGCGTTTACCTTGGTTTAATGTTCCCGCCTTATAGAAGTAAAATGGATACATTTATCACATCAACCGTCACCGTTGCTTTAGCTGAAATAGGCGATAAAACGCAACTTTTATCCCTGTTGTTAGCTGCCCGCTTTGCCAATAAACCTGCACTTATTTTAGGTATTTTAGTCGCTACTATTATCAATCATGGTTTGTCTGCATGGTTGGGCGATTATTTATCGCAAAGCTTTACCTCTTCGTACCTGCCTTGGATTGTGAACGGCTGTTTTATTGTCGTTGGCTTATGGCTACTGATCCCAGATAAAGATGAAGAAGTAAGCAATAAATACGATCAATACGGGGCTTTTTTAGTTGCCTTGGTGCTGTTTTTCATTGCCGAAATTGGCGATAAAACCCAAATAGCAACAGTATTGCTTGGCGCTCAGTATCAATCAGTGTTGTGGGTAACCATAGGAACCACTGTAGGTATGTTACTTGCCAATGTGCCGGTTATTTATGCTGGCAATGCCTTGCTAAAACGTATTCCAATGGCAAAAGTAAGAATGCTTGCTGCAATAGTGTTTGTTGCTTTGGGTTGTTACGGCCTAGTTACTAGCTAACTTTATCTGCACGTTACAGCACCGGCGAATATAGTTTTGCTGGTGCTTGGCGTACACTAAATGTTTGCGTTGTGAGGATCAGGGAACAACATACTAATAAAACACTAACTGCACCCATGATACCAAACCATTGCAATAATGAACGCTGCTTACGCTTTACTCTCAGCCAATTCATATACAATCCAGCCATACATATACAGGTCATTAAACAACCAAACACAGCCCAAATTAACTTCGTACCTAGCCCTGCAAAGTTGCCAAAATGCAAAGGATCGGCGGTATCTTTAATGCGCGCGACAATAGGTAAATCTGCGGCTTTTTGAATTGCCAGTACATCTGCTGAAGCTGGATCTAAATACACTTTATTAGCTCGTAAACGTACTAAAATGTCATCATTATCGCCCAGTACCAAAACCGGTTTATTTGCTTTACTTGGGTATTGTATAGCGCGAATATGTAAACTTGGAAACGCTGATTGCGCCGCGTTTACCATGGCACTTATCGCTGGCGGATGCGCGACATCAGTTTGTAGATCCGTAACCTCTGCGGGGGGGGTTATATAATGGTCAATTTTGGCTGTTTGTAAGGTGTGTTCAACTAAGTACCACACGCCAGTAATAGCCATGACCACAATAAACCAGTAACTCCAAAGCCCCAGTAATTTATGCCAATCAGCCCAGCTGCTACGATTGGTTGTTTTTAATTGCCGTGGCTTTTTTAAAAAATGTCGCCACCACTGGCGATAAACAATCGGACTAGTAACCACTAAAATAACCAAGAGAATGGCTAAACTCGTGACGATCAACTTACCTGTCCAACCCATCGATAGATTCATGTGCCAGTTACGTAAAAAGCGCGATACTCTCCCCCACTGACCTTCGCCAAGCCATTGCCCCGTCGCACCATCAACATACACAAACAAAAACTGTTGCTGCCACTTAAGCGACACTTCGGTTGCTAAGTAAGGTTGTTGATGGCGCAATATGCTAATGATTTGGCTGCCAGGATAACGCTGGGCAAGTGTATTCTCAATTGCAGCAAAGTCAGTATTAGGGGAATGCGAGAGGGCACGAAATTTACTATCACTAAGATATTCAATTTCGTGGCTCAAGGTTGCCAACGTGCCAGATAAACACGTTATCAATAACAAGCTGCCAACCAAGAGCCCTGCCCAAGCATGTAAGTTAAACCACTGCTTTGCTTTCATAGTACGAAATTGTCAGTTTAGAATGTGTACTTAGCCGACAAATAGACGCGGCGTGGTTCCCCCGGGAAATGCCCAGCACGAGTTATAAAGCCACTTGATGCATACTCTTTATCAAACACGTTTTTAACTGAGAGCTGCCAAACCCATTGTTGATATTCAGTCTTCCAAGCCATGTTATAAACGGTATACGGCTGTACTTTATCACCGTCTAAACTGACTTGTTCATCAACATAATCAAGACCTGCCGCGATTGATGAGTGCAACTGCGGTAACTCATAACGCGTCCACAACCCTGCGGTATTTTGTGGCGCATTGGCAAATTTATCGCTGCCTTTTGCTTGCGCGGAAAATTTTTCACTTTGCTCAACAATACGCGTGTCGTTGTATGCGTAACTTGCTGTGATCACTAAACGTTCGGTGACATCGCCAACAATCTCAAGTTCAAAGCCTCGGCTGTCAACTTCGCCTAACGCTTCCATTTGATCAACGCCGGTGTCTGATAACTCAGTGCTGGCTTGTAAAATATTGTTACGGATAATGCGGTACGTTGCCATATTCACAGCCAACGAGTCATCAAGTAACTTAGTACGTAAACCAAGTTCACGAATATTGCTGTGCTCTGGTTTAAATGGCCCGCCTACATCTTGATTTTGATTACTGGCCGATTGTGGCATAAAGCCTGTGCCATACAGCGCATAAGGGAAAAAGGTATCGTTTAAGTTATAACTTGTGCCAATACGATACGTCACATCGCTGTCTGAAAACTCGGTGTTATTAAGGACATCGGTGTCTTCAAAACGATCGTACCGTAAGCCAACCGTAACATTCCATTTATCGGTAACATCAACTTGGTCTTGTGCATACAGGCCAATACGTGTTGACTCAGTACTTGATAAACGCGGTGTTACGTTTGCCAAATCATAATCATCTTTTGAAGTCAATCCATACACAGGATTTAATATTGAGATCCCTGGCACTGGGCCGCCTTTGCTGGCTTGTACAGCTGTTCTATATGCAGATTCAAACTCATGCTTATACCAATCTACACCCACCAGCATCACATGTTGCATAGCGGCAAGCTCAGTGTCAGCAATTAAATTGGCAGTAAAACTAAGCCCGGTATTTTCGCGTTGTTGATCACGAAATTCGCGCTCGCTCCAATCCAGTACTCCATCGCCATCTGTGTCACTTAGTCCACGCGGCTCATGATAGTTTTGATTGGCATCGTTACTAAAATAACGCGCAGTGATATCACTGCGAAATACCTCATTAAATTGGTGCTGAAAACTTGCTTGAAACACGTCAGCAATAACGGTTTGATAATCCGTTGCTTCATTATGATTCCAGCTTATGTCGGCAATAAAGTTACCGTTTTTATCCACTGGCACGCCACGTAATCTAGCGCCGCCTAAATCTTGATCAACATGGGTATATTGCAATACCAGATTAGTGTCGTTATTAAAATCAAAACGATAGCCTAAATCAATAATAGTATTATCTTCGCTGGTATTTTCACGAAATGGTTTATCTGAATCTTTATAAACACCAACACGGTAGGCTTGGGTCTGTGCGTCATTGGCACTGCCCGTTGATTCGACTGCGGCACTAAAAAAATCATCATTACCCAGTTCAACTGCAACGGTTGTTTTACTATCATAGCTGGGCTTTTTGGTCATATAATTAATGATCCCGCCAGGGTTACCACTGCCGTACACAGCGCCACTAGGGCCTTTTAAAACAGCCACTTGCTCAATATTAAACAACTGTGGTACCGCAAAACCACTAAATGGGTCACCTTTTACACCATCGTATAAAATTTCATCTTGGCGAAAACCACGAAACGTAACACCTGAGTAACTAAAGCCATTAACACCCGCAATATTGCTGTACAGATCAGTTACTTGACGTGCAGCCTGATCGCTGATTAACGCTTGCGGAATAACCTGGATTGACTGTGGAATTTTCTCTAGCGGCGTATCGGTACGAGTACCAAACGTTGATTCTGTTGGGCGATACAGTGAAAACGCTCGTCCAACGACTGAAATGGTTTCTATGTCGTTTTTTACAACAGTAGACTCATCAGTTGCAGATCCTGCTGCTGTTGTTTGCGCAGCAACGACAACAGGCGTCATGGTAATAGAACTTAGGGCTAATGCTATTAAAGAAGGTTTCATTGATATTTATACAGCAATCAAAATAATTTACGGCATAATAATAAAAACCACTATCATTTACAATGCTGAAGTGAAATTATTCTCTTCTTGTTGCCAAGCTTATTTAACAATCTTTAAAATCTCTTTAAATACAGGTGTCGCTGCCACTTCGGTCCATTGAAAAATCACACTTTCAGCGCAGCTGATCACAGCACCTGCTTGTCTTAGCTGAGCTATAGCTAAATCGCGGTGCAGATCATTACGCGAACTAACCGCATCCATGACTAAAAACACCTGATAACCTTGCGCCAGTAAATCTAAACAAGTTTGTAATACGCATACATGCGCTTCCATACCAACTACAATAATTTGCGGGCGTTTATAGCTAGCAATAAGCTCTAAAAAACCGTCCTCTTTACACGCGCTAAAGTGGGTTTTATCAAAGAACTCAGCTTGCCCAATCTGAGCTTTTAATTGCTGATCAGTTTCGCCAAGCCCTTGTTTATATTGTTCAGTGACTAAAATAGGAATATGCAACAATTGTGCAGCTTTTACTAATTGCACTGTGACCTGTTTTACTTGTTCATAACGAGGCATCGCAGGACTTAATTTGTCTTGAATATCGACAACTAACAGCAGACTTTGCATGGTGTGAGCATTAAATGAATGAGGCAATGTGAACATCCGTGATCTAAACATAACTAACAGCATAAGTGATTTGTTATACAAATGTATATCTTATATAGCTAATTCTTTAATTCAACTGTAAATTGTTATGCTATATTTACTAACGGCTAACAACCACTTTATCTCAGGGGAGCAGTACCTTAAGTGCGATTGAGAAACTTTTTTTTCATCTTATTTAGTATTTTATGCACTTGGTTTAGTGTTAATTCCAGTGCTCAAAGCTATGCTCAGCAATTGCAACGCTTATCCACGGATGAAGGGTTATCACAAGGCCACGTAACTAGCACACTGCAAGATAAACTGGGATTTATTTGGATCGGTACATTACAGGGTTTAAACCGGTTTGATGGCTATGAGGTAAAAATATTCTCTGGTGAATACTCACTGGATCAACTCTCAATTATTGTATTGTTCGAAACACACAACGGCGATATTTTTGTATCAACTGAGTATTCTGGTGCGTTTCTTATAGATCCTGTGACACTCAAAGTTAGTAAAATTTATTCAGGTAAGTTAAACGCTGAAGATAAACACTTTTCTCCTATTTTTGCCATCGCCGAACATCAGCAGCTGTTTTATTACGCCATTAATCAACATGTGTATGCCTTTGATCCACAAAAAAATACCTATACCCATGAGTTTTCAATCAGTAAAGATGATAATTCTGTCCGCGCAATTACTGTTCATAATGACTTTTTGTATATTGCCACCACTGATGGGTTGTACTCTAAATCATTAATTGATGAACATATAACTAAAATACCTTTAGTTGCCAAGGATAAGCTCAATCCAGATAATAACAATATCAAATTTTTATCCATCGACTCGCAGCTTGGTTTACTGGTTGGCACAGTCGAAGGATTTTATTCTATTGTTTTTAATAACAATGAGTTATTAGACTTCAATAACGTAAAAACGCTACTCGCGGAACATAATATTTGGGATTATGTTAATACCCCTTATGGTGAATTTATAGTCACTGAGGATGGCCTTTATCAATACCATCGCCATACTGATCACAATGAGTTTCTTTTACGTTTTGATCAAAGTAAATTTCACATGACCGACAACACTATTTTAGATGTGATGGTTGATAAAACAGGGCTTATGTGGCTTGCCTCGCGCTCGCAAGGCGTTTTTACTTGGTCCACTTTAGCAAGGCGTTTTGGCAATATTCAAATCACCAGTAATGATAAATTGCACAGCAATGTGATCCTTGCTGTTTACCAAGACGATAACGCCGTGTGGCTGGGCACCGATAATGGCCTAGCCAAAATGCGCCTAGATGAGACTACCGAAAAAACTTACTTAGCCAGCGATGACAGCAAAGCGTTTTATGGCCAATTTGCTGTGTATGGTATTGCCTCGGCGCACTTAAATGAGCCAGACCGTTATTTGTGGTTACTGCTCTATGATGGTCTTGCTTTATTTGATAAAAAAACCGAACAAAAAATAGCTCTACCAATGCAAGGCAATACACAAGCCATTCTCGACAGCGGCCCAGGCTATGGATATCATCAAATCACGACTGATACCTTTGCATTTTTTAGCGAGAATGATTATTTCCTGTATGATGGAAACAGTGGTCAGACTAACGTAATTAAAGGTCTCAAAGGGCAGTTAGATCCCGTCAATGTGCACGCTTTTTTAAAACCATTGCCCAATAAACCCGATGACTACTTGATCAGCGTATCTGGCGCGTTATATCGTTATAATGAGTCCAGCCAAAAACTCACCTTGATCTACGAAGTCGAAAATTATAACCCAATAAATTATGTCACTATCGATGATTGGGTGATCGATTATAACAATACCCTTTGGCTTGCCTCTTCCCAAGAAGGACTAATTGGTCTTGACGCCAACAGTTACGAAGTAAAACACCGTATAAACCTCAGTAATGGCATTAAAACGAAAACAATTGTCGCCTTGCAAATCGACCAATTTGGCTTTTTATGGATCAGCAGTAAAAATGGCCTCTATCGACTCGACTTAAGTTCAATGCAATTAAATGCATATACTGTTAAAGATGGCTTAACTGTGAATGAATTTAATATTGACTCACATACTCAGCTAAACGATGGCCGCTTAGCTTTTGGCAGTACCCGTGGCGTGCTAACACTTGCCCCGCAAGACTTTTTATCTGTCCCTAATGATCGTGACAGCACAGTGACTGAAATCACCGATATATCGTTACTCTCCCGTACACTTAATTATCATCCATTGCAATACGCCAACCAACGTTTACAACTAACTGATGAAGACATGGGTTTAGAAGTTAGTTTTTCCAACTTTGATTTTCAAAATGTAGATAGAACACGCTATAAGGTGTCATTAACCGGCCCCAATAAATTAAGTTATGACAAGCTAAACAATAATAAAGTTTTTTTTACTAAGCTTCCTGCTGGTGATTATCAACTAACAATCGCAGCATATAACTTAAATGACTCAGGCCTCGGTGATGAAAAAACACTTAACTTTACTGTTGCCTATGCTCCGTGGCGCTCGCCACTTGCAATAAGCCTTTATTTATTACTTACGTTTTTAGTGCTATTTGTTATTTTTTGGCAATACCGCTCCCGTCAGCGCATTATTAAGCATACTCATGATGAAATACTGCAATCACAACAACAAACAGAGCTTGCTTTAAACAGTAGTAAAAGCGGTGTATGGGAAGTTGATATTGCCGCACATTGGATAAAGCAGCAGCGCTTAAAACATGAGCTAGGCTATAAAACTTTGCCACAAAAGTTCAATTTTGACGATTTTTGCGCATTAATACACCCAGATGATAAACGTAAAGTTCTTCATGATTGGCATTTATTCATCACTCAAAAAAATGCTCAACAATGGCAGGTCACGTATCGGCTTCAACATGCTAATGGAAACTGGCTTTGGTATCACGATATCGGTAAAGTGATTGAAACGAACGAGCAAGGCTATCCTACAAGATTAGCTGGAATCTATACCAATATAACCGAACAACGTGCTACAGCACAGCAAGCTGCGGTATTAGGCGAAGCCTTTAGCCAAATAAACGATTGGCTACTTATTTTAGACAGTCAACTGACTCCGTTTTCTGTTAATAATAGCTTTGCAGAAGCCTTTTCTATTCAAACAATCCCAGCAAAGCTTGAACTAAAACGGTTTTTAGCAGCACTGGGGAAAAAACAATATGTCGATTTCATCAATATTCTAAAATCATTGCAGCCAAAGCAGAACTGGCGTGGTGACGCTTATATAAAAACTAAGATAAATCCGTCGCACCCTATTCATATTAGTATTACCGCAGTGGCAAAAGACAGTAATGTAGTGAGTTATTATGTGGTGGTTATTTCTGATTTAACCGAGCAAAAACGCGCTGAAAATGAACTACGCTATCTGGCAAACTATGATCCATTAACTAAGCTACCAAATCGGTCACTAATGTATCAAAAGATATCGCATGCGATAAAAGATGCCGATACACATGCCAGTCTAGTTGCTTTACTGTTTATAGATTTAGATAAATTCAAACCGGTGAATGACTCATTTGGTCATGCGGTTGGCGATCAGCTGTTATGTGATATTACCTATCGAATGAATATTATGCTTGATAAAAATGCCATTGTTGGGCGTCAAAGCGGTGACGAGTTTTTATTATTAATTAAAAACTTAGACTCGCCACAAAGTTTGAGTAACTTAGTGCGTAGCCTCACTGAAGAACTTGCAAAACGGGTGGTGATCAACGATTTTGCAATTAATATCTCGGCAAGCGTCGGTGTGGCACTCTACCCATTTGATGCCGACACCACCGATGAGCTTATTCGTAATGCCGACATCGCAATGATGCATGCTAAGCAATCGGGCCGCAACGGCTTTAAGTTTTTCACTGAACAAATGAATAACCAAATCACCCAAAAACTACTGCTCGAAAATGCCTTAAAAGATGCCTACAAAGACGATTTATTTTTTAATAATTACCAGCCAATTGTTAATAATAAAAGCAAAAAAATCAAAGGTGTAGAGCTATTAATGCGCTGGCAACACCAAGCAGAATTGATATCCCCGGCAGTGTTTATTCCTATTGCAGAAGAAACTGGTTTAATCGATGTACTCACCGAGCAGGCGCTGACCCGTGCACTTGAAGATCTCGCACCATTATTTAAAGCTAACCCACGGTTTTACTTATCGTTAAATCTATCACCTGTGCATATTTTAAAATCTAATTTAACCGAACGCTTATTACTTATTTTAAATCAGCATCATATAAAACCTGTTCAGTTACGTTTAGAGATCACCGAAAACACCTTGCTTGATGACAAAAACAAAGCAGCTAAGCAGCTGCAAGCGCTCAGAAACGCAGGTTTTAAATTATTACTGGATGATTTTGGTACCGGGTATTCGTCTTTAACGTATTTAAGTCAATTTCCAATTGATGTGATTAAAATTGATCAAAGCTTTGTGCGTAATATCGGCCAAGATAGTAATAATGAATCAATCATCAAAACAATCCACACCTTAGCTGAAAACCTAGATCTATATTGTATTGCAGAAGGCGTAGAAACAATTGAGCAAATACGCTTTTTAAACAGTATCGGCTGTGATGACCTTCAAGGCTATTACTTTGCAAAACCAACAACTGCAGAGATTCTCATTAGCGATGCGTATATCCAAGCACTGCTAGAGAAATTGCAAACTACCTAGCTCAATGTATCAGCCCACTTTTTAAGGCATTGAAAAAGTTGGCCGCGATCCACGGGTTTGGCTATAAAATCGTCCATACCCACTTCTAAACAACGTTTTTGGTCGTCTTCAAAAGCATTTGCGGTAATGGCAATAATAATCACAGGACCAAATTGAGCACTGTTGTTACGGATTTCAGCTGTGCACTGATAACCATCCATAATAGGCATTTGGCAATCCATTAAAATAATATCGGCCATATTGTGTTGTAAACACGCCAGTGCTTTTTCACCATCGTTAGCAACTTCTAAGGTGCAATGGGTGTCACTGAGCATTTTTGCAATAACGATTTGATTGATTTGATTATCTTCTACCAGTAATACTTTCAACCCAGTTAAGTCAGGAATGCTTTGCTGTATGTCTACTTCATGAGTAAGTTGCACTACTTCAATAGGAATTGTGATAGTAAAGCAACTGCCTTTACCAATCTCGCTGTGTAATACCAGCTTGCCTCCCATTAACTGAACTATTCGCTTACAAATAGTTAAGCCTAATCCTGTGCCACCATATTGCCGCGTGGTTGAAATATCAGCTTGAGTAAACTCACGAAACAACGATGATTGCTGTTGCCCAGAAATACCAATGCCAGTGTCAGTTACAGCCACAGATAAATGATTATCAGCATAATCAATGTTCATCGTTATACTACCAGTTTTCGTAAATTTCCCTGCATTACTCAACAAGTTATTGACAATTTGGCTTAACCTTAGTGAATCTAACTGCACCACATCGGGTACTGACGGGGCAATATTTAATATAAATTCAACGCCTGGCTGTACGCCAGTATTTGTAAACACCTGTGCTAATTGAGTAAGCAGTTTTCGTACATTAACTATATGAATGTCTAGTTTGACCGCCCCCGCCTCAATTTTCGAAAAGTCTAAAATATCGTTTAAAATCAATAATAGATTTTTAGCGCTTTGCTGGATCATTTGCAATTGTTCGCGGTATTCCAACTTCACGTCATCAGCATTAAGTAAAATATCAGTCAGCCCCATAATACCGTTAAGCGGGGTGCGAATTTCATGACTCATATTCGCTAAAAATTGTGATTTAGCTTTGCTGGCCTGATTTGCAGTTGCCACAGCTTTAACTAATTCATCTGTTTTTTCATTTACTTGATACTCTAGCTCTACATTAAACTGTTTTAAATGCAGATTAAGTGCTGCATTTTCAGTGTTTACTTGTTCTAGATCTTTAAAGTTGCTGGTCAATTTAAATGCTAAAGTAGCAAATTGCTGCTGTAAGCTCAGCACCTCCAGCCACGCATTATTTTGAGTCTGTAAATCACTGATTTCAGTTTTAGGATCAAAGGCATCGATTTGTTCAGTAAGCTCATCTATTGGCCTCACTAACCATCGACTCAACTGGGTGATAAAGATACTGATCAAAATAATCACCACAAGAGTTAGTAATAGTGATTGCCCCCACGCACTTGCCGCCACAAGATTAGCGTATTTCCGTTTTAATAAGCTTGCTACATACCAATCTTGTTGCTGTGATAAATATATTTTTACGTAATATTGTTCGCCATCAATGTCGGTGGTCATAATGGCTTGTTGATCACCTTGTAACTGGGTAAATTTATCTTCAGTGAGCTGAGTCAATACCGAATAATGATTAGGTAAGGTGCTAAACACCACGTGTTTTTTGGCATCAAGAATTATCAGTTCACCATCATTATCAAATATGGTTGGCCTAAATTGCAAAAAGGAGCCCAACACTAACGAACCTTCAACCACTCCCTGAAAACGCCCGTTAATATGCACTGGTGCAGAAACACCCACAATGGGTTCATTACCAAATCCTCGGCCCCTAAAAACATTAGAAATATACCCTGTTGGCGAGTCTTTACCGATCGTAAAGTAATCGCGATCGGCAACCGATAAATTGCTGCCTTTTAAGCTTTCTTGCAAACTAAGTGGATTAAATACCTGAGCTATTGCGTTTTCATCCGTAACCATTGATGTAAGAAAGTTAGGGTATAGTGCCATTAACTGACTCAATGCTAACTGTTTATCGACCCCCTGCTCGATGGCTTTTGCAGTTAATACGATGCCACGGCGATAGCCATTTAAATACAGGTCAATTTTTTCAGCAATGTCTTCGGATTTTTCAGCAAGCTGCGCCTTCACTTCATATTCGATACGCGCATAATGATTGTTGGTAAGTACAATGGTGGTTAATAACACCACTAAAATAATGAGGATGCTTACAATGTAATTAAGAATTTTATACAGCGAATTTGGTCGTTTTTGCCACACTTGCTGAATAAAGAAGAAACTGAGTAAATCAATAACGCATAAAACAATGGCTGCATTTAAAAAATACTTAACCAAGGCGGTAATGACCGCCAGTAATGGCAACTCAATGATAAAATAGCCAATGAGTCCCAGCAGCGGAATACCAATTAACAACCAATAAATTATACCGCGAATAAACAGCAGCCGTGCAGTTTTAAAGCTAAAGTGATACAGCCAAAGCACTTCGCCAACAAACACAATTGATGGCCAACAATGCCCCCAACGATAAAAAATAAAAGCCGCACTGATAGTACAAGCAACTAACGCGTAGCGTAAGCCAAATAGCAACAAACAAATTAAAACAAACAGCTGACCAAATAAAAATTCAGAGCTGTCGAGAAACCAAAATGGCAGTAAATTAACAAAACCGGCCAACACGCCTAAAAGTATAGAACAGCTGAATGCAAAATATCGATGCTGAAAAAACGGCAATGGATTGTTCCGTATAAAATAGGCTATATCTAAAAGTAAAATAAAAAACGCATTTTGCCAAGTTAACTAGTTGTATTTAATGCTGACAACCATGACTTTCGATTTGTAATACGCTGTTGCCAACATTAAATTGCCTTGCTAGCAATTGCTCAACTTTAAGTCGGCATGCTTCATCATGTTTTTCTATAGTGCAATGTTGTTTAAGTACCACATGCGCCCCTACAACTAACTCCTTGTCACGGCGCATAACCGTAACATTGTGCACATTTTCTACATGCTCAACTTGTCCTATGGCACTTTCAATATCGGCCACATCGGGTAGTTTTGCTTTATTTAAACGCAGACCTTTAACGCATCCAACAATCACTTTTACACCTGTAAACAAAACAAATAACGCAATCAGCATGCTCGATAAAATATCAATAATGCTCCAACCAGTTAGATAAATAAGTATACCGGCGATAAACGTAGAGACAGTTGAAATCAAATCAAAAAATGAATGTAAAAATACCGCATAAACATTAAAGCTAGCCTTTCTACCTTTATATAATACCCATGCTGCAGCACCGTGAAATAAAAATCCAGTGGCGGCAATAACCGACATTAAATAGCTATTGACGACGGGGCCTTGCCCTTCATGGTGATGTACAAAGCGCTCGCCGCCTTCGTATAAAATCACCAGGCTGATCGCCAAATATAAACAACCGTTGATCAAACCACCGGTCAACTCTGCTTTTTGATAACCATCGTTGTAGTTTTTAGCTAAATGAATCGCTAAGCTCGATGCGATCAAAGCAATAAATAAAGAACTATTATGAACAAATAAATGCCCAGCATCGGCTAATACGGCAAGAGAGTTTGCATAATAGGCACCAATAACTTGAATAACCATAAATGAGCTAGTGATTGCTAATGCAATTAATAATCTACGTCGTGATGCTTGGTGAGTTGTAATGTCGGTCATGAAAAGCGGTTTTACCTGTGCTTAAGTGTGCTAAGAGTCATCATTCTAAAAAACGTTTAAAAGAGTAATGATATACAGTATCAATTGTAGTACTTCCATAAGCCAAACGCACTAAAAACTTAATATCGAGTTAATTTATATATAAAACGGCTAATTAAAATACCATTTTCTTAAAATTGAATGTAAGCTTAATATGTTAATAAGAAGTTGGAAATCCAGTGAGACAGTATTCTGTAGACGAAATTTGGCAATCTTTACAAGCGTTGCCACTTGCAATTGTGCTGTTTGATCAACAAACAGATACGCTGCACGCCAACGCATCAAGTCAGCAGTTACTTAAATTAATGCCAGCAATAAGTCCAGTGGAAAAAGCATTTCAACACTTATCAATTAAACACACAGAAAACCACACGATTGTTGATTATCAGACCTTTTTAACTCCCCAAAATAACACCGAACACATCTATAACATTGCCACAAAACACACACTCCTGCGTGTTACAGTCACCTATAGTTTAATTGGCCCACAGTTAATAATGCTGGCGCTTGAACCGCACACATCGTTTACTGTACACGCTGATTTTGACGAAGTAATAGCAAAAATATCAACACAACTTATTGATATACAAATAGACAACCTCGATCAACAGATCGAAAGCGCTTTAAAAACCATAGGTACATTTTGTGATGCTGATCGTAGCTATTTATTCCAATTTAGTGAAAACGGCAAAGCCATGAGCAATACTCATGAATGGGTTAATACGCAGGTCAAGCCTTTTAAAGAAAAGCTGCAAGATATTCAACAAGATTTATTACCGTATTTTTTTAGTACCATGAACGAAAAGCACGTTTTTAAGGTATCTGATGTAGACTTGTTACCCCCAGCCGCTGCTGCTGAAAAAGCTGAATTTGAATCAGAGGGGATCAAGTCTGTTTTATGTATTGGGCTGCGCTCTGAAAACGCCTTATTTGGTTTTATTGGCTGTGATTGTGTAACACATATACGCCACTGGACCGACACCGACCTTATGCGGATCAAACTGGTAGGTGAAATTATTGCCAATGCACTGAAAAACGTTCTGTATAAACAACGCTTAGAGCAAGCTCAACAGCAATTACTTTTAGCCAACCAAGAACTGCAATCACAAGCAAATCTCGACAGCCTGACAAATATCGCCAATCGCCGCTGTTTTGATCAAACCTTACTCCGTGAAATTCAACGCGCAACACGCTCACATCAACCATTGAGTTTAATCATTTGTGATATCGATTATTTTAAACTGTATAACGACAATAATGGCCACCAGCAAGGCGATGAGGCACTCAAACAAGTTGCCCAAACCTTGCATCGCTTATGTAAGCGACAAGGTGATTTAGCAGCTCGCTACGGCGGAGAAGAATTTGCAATTGTGTTACCCAGCATTGATAAACCCCACTGCTTAAAATTTGCCAGATTACTGCAACAGCAAATAAGCCAACTAAATATCCTGCACCCAAATTCAAACGTAGCCGACCACCTCACCCTCAGCATCGGATGTTACAGCTGTAAACCAGATAAATACACCACCACCGATATGATGATCCTCGCCGCCGACAGCGCACTCTACGTGGCAAAAAAATCAGGCCGCAATCAAATTCAAGTCTTTGATGAAGAGCATTAGAGCCATGTACTCGTAGCTGCGAGTTTACCTCGCGACAAATCAAAGTGAACTTAATTTCAAATAAACCGCGCTGTTAACAATCCATCCATGGAGCTTGGTTACATAAGTCATTGCCTAAATGGATTTAGGTACTTAGATTTTGTCGGGAACAAAAATCTGCCATGACCTCACTTCCTCAGGCTGCACTCTTTATTAAATATGTCGTTTACTTTAGGCGTCCTGCCCTTCGCCATAAAGGTCTGCTTCGCAGTTCAAAAATATTCCCGATATTTTTGTCGGTCCATCGTCACCGAAGCTGCCTGTGTTGTAGGCGCTAAGCTTGCTTGCGCACAAATATACAACACCATTTGCAATATTATCCACCGTAGACGCTAAGCTTGCTGGCGCGACAGTACTTCAAACAAACCGCGGTGTTAACAATCCATCCATAGAGCTTGGTTACATCAGTCATTGCCTAAATGGATTTAGGTACTTAGATTTTGTCGGGAACAAAAATCTGCCATGACCTCACTTCCTCAAGCTGCACTCTTTATTAGATATGTCGTTTACTTTAGGCGTCCTGCCCTTCGCCATAAAGGTCTGCTTCGCAGTTCAAAAATATTTCCGATATTTTTGTCGGTCCATCGTCACCTAAGCCGCCTGTGCGGCAGTGAACAATAGAATATCAGTAAAAAAATTTAAACGGACAGTTAGATTAAATAAGGTAACTTATCTTATAAAACATGACATATTGTAACCCACTGTTTGTATAACATATTTTTAAAGATCAAAATAAAGGCTTAAGCAAGGTATCGTGTCCGGTTCATTCAAAGCTAAATCGTTGTAATTATACTCCCCTGAACGGTTTGTTGTAGATCAAAAATTAAACATGCTTTCGTGTGCGACCTCTAATAACAAGGGGATACATCGTTTATTTGGATCTACTTAATTACAGTTGTGCTGGGCTTTCTGCGATCCCTTTGACGCTTGCCGTTAAAATAAATACGGCGCCGCTGTAGGGGTATTGTTTTAGTATCTCAGGTTCTAGGCCAGTACGGGCGGAGGTAACGGCGATGGTTGTTAGATCATCGCCAAAAAAAGTGAGGCTGGTGATCCTAGGTGCGGGAAGTCGATAAAAATGCACGATAGTGCCATTTTCACAAAAACGATAAAGGCCGTGGCCATTCCAAGACGCGACCCACAAGTGATTGTCGTTATCGACTGTCATGCCATCGGGAAAGCCCATTGTCTCGTCAAATTTTACAAATACTCGCTTATTGCTAAGCTCACCTTGCTCATTTAAATCAAATTGATAAATAGTGCGGGTGGATGATTCTGTTGAATATAAAATACGGCCGTTTTTACTTATTGCAGGGCCATTACTGATCACATAATTGCTATCAACAATGGTTGGCGTTTGTTGCTGACCAAAGCGATACAACGCCCCAGTATTGTGTTGTTCATGTTTATCCATCGTACCAAAAAACACATGCCCGTTGCGGTCGGTTTTGGCATCATTTAAACGATTATTTACTGCAAGAGTAGCCAGTGGATACAGCTCACTAGGTTGGAATGTGTTGTTATCAAGGTAATAAATGCCGCGCTCAAAACCTGCGATTAAACGCTGTTCGGTGGTTTCCATTATCCAACAAATAGCCTGCTCCATCGGGTAACGGCACACTGTTTGTTGCTGGCAATCAAAACGGTAAAGTAGTTTGTCTAAAATATCGACCCAAAATAAACACTTTAGCGATGCGCTGTAATATGGCCCTTCGCCAAGTAAACATTGGCAAGGAATGATCATTTTAATCGAGTTAATCGCCATTATTTACCTTAAAACAGCATGTGAGTTTATTGCGCTATTTTAACGTTGAAAGAAAATCAGTGCCAGCCCTGAAAAAGTCGCCACAATAATAATTAAAATACGCGTGGCTTGTTCATTAATTGTATTATTTAACAAGTATGAAAGCCCCCAACCAATTAAAATGGCGGGTAAGCATTCAATAAATAGCAGTAAGTCATTAGAGTCAGCAGTGCCCGTAAGCAGCAGCGCAGTGATCCCAAATAAATTAATAAACACGAAGAAAATACTTAAGTTAGCTTTGATTTTATCTTTATTTTGCGCTTGATAAAGTAGTCCCATCGGAGCGCCGCCTGCGGATGTGGTAGTACCAATAAAACCGGATGCTAGTGATGCCAGTACATTAGAGATAAAGGTAAGCTTAGGCGACCAACCTGTAAGTGATAACGCAACTGCAATTAGTAAACAACAACCGAGTAAAATACGATATTGATGGGGATCAACATGCAACATTACCGCTGCAGCAATTAACACTCCTACGGCGCCACCAAAAATTGAATAGCCGGTTTGCTTTAGATCTATTGCGCCACGGTGCTTTATGGCAAGAATTGAGGTGAGTAATAAAGCATTTAAAATCATTGGCCCTGGCACTAACTCTGGCATAAGCCAGTATAAAATAGGTGCGCACAATAAGCCAAGACCAAACCCAATCACGCATTGCAAGCATGCGCCTATTATTAATATAAAATAAACTAATACGATATCGGGCAACGCGTTTCTACCTTATTTAACTAGGTTTGACTAATTTACAGACAAGAATATCCTAATATTATAATATCATTGGCGTTAGGTAAATTTTTTATTGAATTTTAAGTCCAACCAGCATCAACAACAAGTGATTGTGCGGTCATCATTTTACTGTCGTCTGCGGCTAAAAATAATGCGGCATTGACAATATCATCGGCCTGTAATGTTTCATTTATACATTGATTATGTCTAACATCTTCAATCATATCTGGAGTTAACCAATGCGTTATTTGGCGCTCGGTCATCACCCAGCCAGGTACTAAGGTGTTAATACGAATATTATCTTTACCATAAGTCGCAGCTAATGAACGGGTTAGTCCTTCGATCCCAGCTTTTGCCGTGGTGTAAGCTGGCATGCCCGTTTGCTTAATACGCCAGCTCACTGAGCCCATATTGATAATGCTACCACCACCAATTCGCTGCATTTGCGGGGCTACGGCTTGCGCCGAAAAAAAGCATGGCCGTAAATTAACGGCTAACTTATCATCCCAGTATTCAACACTCATGGTATCGGCAACGTGGCGAGTATCGTCAGCCGCATTATTGATCAATACGCTGATCTCACCTTGTGTTTTGCCCGTTGTTTCAATAGCGGCTTTTAATTGTTCAATGTCACGAAGATCACAGTAAATATACTGCGGATCAAAGCGATACTGGCCAGCTAACTGGCTACACAATTGCTCACCTTGCTGTTTGGCAATATCAATAAAAGTTACTTTTGCATGCTGCTGACAAAAGCGCTTTACCATGACTTCACCGATCCCCGTTGCACCGCCGGTAATAAAAACACTTTTACCAGCGAGACTTGGATAACTTGTTGTGTGTGATGTTGAGACTGGCATGATTTCCTTAAGTATTAAGATAATTCATTAACAAAACATGGTTATTTCGATTCGTTTTGTGACTCTTTTTCAGCTATTTCTTTTTCAATAAATGACATAGCTTCGTCAATCATATACGTCATCATGTTTTTAGCGCGCTCAGGCTCACCATTTAAAATTGCTTGATACACTTTAAAGTGTTCATCCGCAATGGCTTTTTTATTACCTTTCGCGGGTGTTGTATGCTGAATACTAACGTTAAGAGCAGTACAAATAAAATCACGCAATTGAAAGAAAAAACGATTACCGCTGGCAAACAAAATTGCTGTATGAAAAGCTAAATCACTTTCATGGATTTCGCCATCGGAGGCATCAGCCGCCGCTTGCATTTTTTCAACTGCAATCGCAATCTCTGCAATTGCGCCTTTATCAGCACGTCTTGCTGCAAGTGCCGCTGCTTGTGGTTCAATAGCTAAGCGTACTTGTAAAAATTCTTTTAACACATACAAGGTCGGGCTACTATCAAGCAACCATTTTAATACGCTGGTGTCGTATAAATTCCATGTGTTTGCTGGTTCAACCCGAATGCCTTGGCGCGGGCGCGATGAAATAAGCCCTTTTGCAGCAAGCATTTTTACTGCTTCACGAATAGCAGTACGACTAATGCCATACTCTTCACATAATTTTGCTTCAGTAGGTAAACCCGTTTCAGCAGTGTAATGACCATTAATAATGGCTTTACCTAACTCATTGGTTACCTGTTGCGACAAATTTAAATTTTCAATGCGTGCCATAAACAGTTCCTTTAAAAATACTTATTCTATGATACTACTATAACCTTACCGCGTCATCAGGCAAATCTTTGACAATGCTACTGTAAATACTTTTTTCCGCTGTTTGAACTGTGTAATTGCTGAAAACATAAAAATTTAAAGCATTACTAATTTTTAACAAATCTCTTTCATTTGTCTCATTTGTATTATAATATTTTTATACACACAAATAATCCGGATTGATCTCCGGGCTTAGATGGAATTAAAGATGATCGAATTAAGTACACTCGACTGGCTAGTGTTAGCGGGATTTTTTGTCTTGTTATTAGCCGTTGTCGTCGTCTCGATGAGACAAAAAGAAGAAGATACTACAGATTATTTTTTAGCTGGGCGTAATGCGAGTTGGTTAGTTATTGGTGCGTCAATTTTTGCCTCGAATATTGGCTCAGAACACCTCGTTGGTTTATCTGGTGCAGGTGCACAATCGGGAATGGCATTAGCCCACTGGGAAATGCAATCGTGGATTATTTTATTACTTGGTTGGGTGTTTGTGCCTTTTTACTGGAGCAGTAAAGTATATACCATGCCGGAGTTTTTAGAGCGCCGCTATAATTCAAAATCACGCACTTTTTTATCGGTTATTTCCTTGATCAGTTATGTACTGACTAAAGTTGCGGTGACTGTTTATGCTGGCGGCATCGCGTTTAAAACTATTTTAGGAATTGAAAGCATTTGGGGCATTGATTTCTTCTGGATCTCAGCCATTGCTTTAGTAGTGATCACCGGTATCTATACTGTACTTGGGGGTATGAAAGCCATCATGTGGACCTCTGTTTTACAAACGCCAGTACTTATTATTGGCTCTGTGGTGATCTTAGTTGTCGGTTTGGATAAAGTCGGCGGGTGGTCTGAAGTTGAACGCATAAACGATATGAACATGCATTTAATTCGCAGTGCCTCAGATACCGAGTTTCCGTGGCCGGGGATCGTATTTGGTTCATTTATCATTGGTTTTTGGTACTGGTGTACAGACCAATATATTGTACAACGGGTACTGTCGGCGAAAGGCATTAAAGAAGCTCGTCGCGGTACTATGTTTGCAGGTTACTTAAAGCTATTACCTATTTTTATCTTTTTAGTACCGGGCATGATTGCCTATGCACTAAAAGTTAAAGGCATTATTAGTTATGACAGTGCGGACCAAGCGTTTCCCACATTGGTTGCCGAGTTACTCCCATCCGGCGTCAAAGGCATCGTAATTGGTGGTTTAGTGGCCGCATTAATGAGCTCGTTAGCGTCGTTATTTAACTCATCAGCGACGTTATTTACTATCGATTTCTATAAAAAATTCAAACCCGAATCGAGCGAAAAGCATCTGTTAAAAGTTGGGCGCTTAGCAACCGTTGCAATTGTTATTTTAGGCTTATTGTGGATCCCCATTATGAGCTTAATTGCTGATGTACTTTATGAGTACTTACAAAGCGTTCAATCGTTAATAGCCCCAGGTATTGCCGCCGTGTTCTTGCTAGGTATATGCAGTAAACGTTTTACTCCTGATGCTGGTTTTATCGGTTTAGTGTCTGGGTTTGTGTTAGGTATGATCAGATTAGTACTATTGCCTTTCAAAGATGCTATCAGCGGTACACCGCTTGCGTGGATCACCGACATGAATTGGCTTTACTACTGTATTTTACTGTTTGTAGTGGTGGTAGTGATAATGATTGTGGTGAGTTTTTTCACTAAACCCGCCAGTGAAGAGCAGCTTAAAGGCTTAACCTTCTCAAGTATCGGCAAAGATACTTTAAAAGAAGTGGCTGCCGGATTAGATAAGTGGGATTACATTCATACTGCGGGGATCATCGGTATCACTGCGTTTATTTACTACCGCTTCTGGTAAAACTTAATTAGTTGTTCCCACGTTTATAGGGGGTGTTATCACTCCCCTTTTTAATCAATGCTTCCTTTTAATATATAACTAAATAAAAAGGAAGCCGATATTCACTTTTTAATGCCCACTAGACCAGATATGACTCTGAACTAGCAGTCTTTTTATTGTTATGCCCTATTATGATTTCTTTAATGTCGCGCAATAAAATCACGAATAGTATCAACAAATACTTTTGATGCTGGCTCTCTACCCAGTAACAAATGACCATCGCTTTCTAAACCAACAAACTCAGCATTAGGAATAGCAGCAGCAAGATCACGCCCTACACTAGTAGGTATACGTTCATCGCCTAAAGAATGCAGTACCAATGTAGGCACTTTCAACTTGGCAAGCTGCTCACGCACGTCAATATCAGCAAAAACAGAAAGAAATCGCACCGCATTCTCCGGAGATGTTGTGAGACGTTGAAACTCATTAAACCATGCAAGCTCACTTTGATCTGCACTGGGCATGAATGTTGAAGAGAATATTTGTCGATAAGATGGATTATTTTGCCCCCAGCCAATTTTGGTTAGAGTGATCACCGCTTCTCTTTCTTGGATTGTATTTTCATCTGCATCGATACGCCAACCAGCGGCATACCCTCCAAACAAAATTAAATGCTTAACTCGCTCAGGATGTCTTATCGCATACTCTATCGATACGGCAGCCCCTTGCGAGATACCTAATAAAGAAAACTGCTGATGACCACTTGCCTCAACAACTGATTCGAGATCAGTCACAAAAGATTCAAAAGAGATATCTTTAACATTCCAATCAGATAACCCATTACCTCGCTCGTCATAGCGAAAAAAATGATGGCTCTGCGCTAAATCACGAAACAAAGGGCTCCAAATTGGAGAGTTCCAATCGTGTTCGAGATGACTTAGCCAATTTGCAGCTTTTATTATTGGCAAACCTTTACCAACAGATGCATAAGCAATACTTACGCCGTCCTTCGCTTTACAAAACTGTACCTTCTGTCGTGCCAATAACTCTCGCACTTCTGTTTGATTAATAGCTTTGGGAATTTCATCAGGGTTAGCATTTAAACTACTTTCTTTCGACCAATTGATCCCTGCTCGGTTAAAGCGCTTTTCGAACTCATATGAAAGCTTTTTAACTTCATTAAATTTACCTGATAACTCTAATTGAGTAATGAGCTGAGTAGCTGCATAGGGATTAAAAGGATCAATAGTTTGCCAATCTCTAGCGTATTGTAACCTTTTAGAAAACTCCACATCTGCATGGCAACTGAGTCTTTGTAACACTTTGGCACGCAGATTCTTCAGTTGCTGACGCTCACCTGTCAACCATTGCTGAAATAGCGCTTGGTTTGATAAGTCAATCCCCTCTAAAAATTGACTTTGTAATTGGGCTAAAATAGTCTCTAGCTCCTTGGCTGATAAATTAGCTTGTTTTACTTTTTCCGTAATCGTAAGTACATCAATTTCAATACCTACACTCAGTAAGTTAACGCGTTCTCTATCCGCTACTAATCGCTCACATTCCTTGTCATTCACGTAAGGTCTAATTTTACTTAACGACCATCGCAAAGCGCCTTTAATGTCATCTGGTATTTCCCAAAAAACTTCACATAAGCGATCTCTACGGTGCGGCCTTGATGTAAATGCAAGGTAAGCAAGCAGCGCACGTGTTCTTTTAGACGTTGGTAATGTTAAAGGTTCACCATCACGCAGTATTTTTAATTCCCCTAACATATTTATTGTTAAGACCATAAAACACATTCCTATAGAATTCGATTTTGACTACTGTGTTTTATAACAGCACTTATTTGCGCACAATATTTACCACTTTATATGTTATGTAAAGCGTACTTTTACTGGTCAGAGATCTAATCTCTCATTTAGGAAGGATAAAAAACATGTTTGAATGAGGATAATTGTATCACTGACTGATTACTCACGCCGATTATTATTTAACAGTTACTTTTTTACAACAGCATGTTTCTCTTAAAATTAAAGAAATGTTTAACGTTTAGCTAGCTAAATATAAATAGCGAAGTATAAAAACCAAACACAATTCAAATACAACCTTGTTGAGCATATAACAAATACCACGGAAATTACCACGTTAACTACGACGGGGATTACCACGCAAGGTCGCTATTATTGTTCGATAATTAATTTAATTTGAGAAATGTAACAATGATAATTAACAAACCACTTCGCGCTATTAATATATTGGTGATACTGGCGGCATTAAGTGCATGTGGTGATAACTCCCCATCAGTCGAAGAATCTGCTCCAGTTGACTTTGATGTCGAAATGTCCAATTTTACAATGGACTTTGATACCTCTAAAACATTTGCCCTTAATCATCGAATACCAGTGTCATTTACCATAAAAAATACTGATAAAGATATTACCGAACAGACGAATGTTCCTGTCAGCTTCAGTTTTGTAGAAAAAAATCCTATTGATCCTTCCTCCCCTGTTGTTTGTAGCTCCAATGCTATTGACGTACAGGTACTTGCTAACGGTGAGCCTACCGTGGTAGAAAATGAATTTATTTGGCCCATCAGTGAATGCCAAAACCTTGCCGAACAAGGAAAACAAGTTGAGTTAAAAGTCGGTTTTTATCGTGATGGCGAAGAAATCAATGGCTATGTTAATACTAAGTTGCCAGTGCTCTCATTACGTGAAGCGGGTGTAGATGTCGAGTATCAACTTAAAACGGAGTCATCCGTAGGGCTATTGGCTTTACCCCATGAAGATGAATCGCCGACTCCTGTTCTCTCCGTTCAGTCTGGTTTTGTTTTTAATGGTGCTGATCCATATTATTCTAAAATTAATGATGATGAAATCCCAGAAGATTTAGACGTTGTTGATCCAAGCTCAGGCCTTACTATCAAACAAGAGCTAACATTTGGTATGAGTGAAGAGCAACTAAAGGAACTTAATCAGTTACCGTCGTCTGCAAATTTAACCTATAAATTGATTGCCCAAAACAACCCAGGGATACAACTTGATTTAATGATTGGCCAAGAAAATGGGCAAGTTAATAACTCATATGAATTTAGTGAAATTCAACCAGGCATTGCTGACCAAGTTAGTCACGATTTGTATTTAAAACAAACGGATTTAGACACACTACTTGAAGGCGACCTTGCTAACGAGGCCTTTTTCACTTTACGTGGCTGTATCGAAACTAGCTTTGTACAAGACGGTAATGAAAATGATTTAACCAATGATTGCAAAGACGTTGATATAAACCTAGAACGAGAAAGTAATAACATCTCAGCAGCAAACCAAGTTGCATTTAAGAAAAACCAAAAGCGCCGACCGGGTAGTTCTCGCATCAGTGTTGAGTCTGAAATGGATATTGATAACACACTACAGCGCAATGGTATTTTAAGCCGTGCCACTGGTGAAATAGTATTAAAAGGGAATATAGGCAGACGTTTTGATGTAAAAATAGCTGAGGCTTTAGCTGAAGCAATCGTCACAAAGAAAGAGTCATCTTATTTTCACCAAATCAAAGTGTTTAATAAAGTCGTTGCAGGTAAAAATGAAAATAGTAAAGAGGGTAAAAAACATCTAGAAATAAAAAATAAGTTCGAGCAAGATAAAAGTCAGCAAGTAGCCAGCTTAGGTTATGGTTTTGGCCCCGTGCGGCTAGGTTTTAAAATTAGTGCTGGAGGGCGAATTGGACTTGATGTGGATGACGATATGGATTTACTTGACGATTTATCAATGTGTCAAACGAAACTTGTATCGCAAGAACATATTAATACGTGTGGTTTTATTAGTCGAACTGTCACTCCTAACTTTAGTTTTACTGGCCGTGTTTTTGGTGGCTTAAACTTAAGCATAGTTAAAGCAGGTGTTAATGCCAATTTACGTTTCTTAGAACATAAATTCCCTTTAACCGGCACGCTCGTATTTGGCCTTACTGATAATGAACGTGTTTTGGTTCGAGGCAATGTCGATTTAGACCATTCTATAAACACAATCAGTGGCAAAATCAAATTGGTGGGCTCAATAAAGATATTCCGATTCCGTCGTAGTAAGTCAGTAACCCTTGCCAGCTTCTCATCAAGACCTGTTACACAACAGCTACTTAGACGCAGTACATCAGGCACGCTTGAGTTACTTTAAAGCTAGAACCAGCTAAAAATGAGAGATTTAACAATGAGTAAAATAACAATGAAATCAGTGCTGCTTGCAAGTGCTGTTGTCATTATTGCTGGAACTGTTTTCATAAAGTTCGGGTTGGTTAGTAAACCTAATCAACTCGAAGTTGCCGGCCTTTTGCAGCCGGCAAGTTGTGATTTTAGTGAAGGTCAAAAGAGCGCATTTAAAGTAGAATCATCTGTCACAGCGGAGAATCAAAGTGATACGTTTAAAGGGGTAATGAGTTGGCATGTTGATGAATTTAATGGAGATATAGCAAAAATACGCGCTAGTTTTACTGATGTTGAACTCAAGCAATCTATGACGTTACCAGAGGAGCGTGCAGATTCTCCACAAGGACAAATATTCTTTTTAGAAGTGAACAAAAGTTGCATCATAACCAGTACAGCGTTTACAAAATCATGGGAGCCAAAAACGCAGTTGCTAGTTGCAGCTTTGCTTGATAATTTAACTTTTTCATTACCAAAGAAAAACGCATCTCATTGGCAGCTTTCAGCATTAGATGGTCTGGGTGATTATACCGCACATTTTAATTTAGTTAATGAGTCGCCTGTTCAGATTCAGCGTGCTAAAAATAATCACTTAACGAGAGGTGCAGTCAATGATTTTGGTTTAATACTGTCTGTTAATAAATCCATTGCAACGGCTACATTCAACAGAAGAATGCCCCTTTGGTGGCAGTCGATTACGGGTGAAGAGGAAATCAGTGTAAAAGTTCAAAATGAACCTGAAATACGAATGTTACAAACGTTTTCATTACAACGTGACGATCAGTTATTTACAGCAATTGAGCAAATAGATTGGAGCATGGCAGAAAAATCTACTCCCTATGACCTACCAGCTCAATTTGATGAAACCGTTCAAATCCGCCAAAGCTACGATGAAACGTTTGATAGCTTTATTAATGCGATAAACGATCCATCACCGCGTTATTATGAAGCTGCGCTAGAAATGGCAGCATGGCTTAAAAAACATCCTGAAGACGTTAATTTATTAGTATCCGAAATTTATGGTGCACTTGACGATGAAGCTCGTCCAACAGCCTTTTTAGCACTGCAATTATCTGGGTTAAATAACGCAACCGAAGCATTGTCAGAGATGGTTTTTGATGCAAATCTAAGCCAAGGCGATCAATCAAGAGCAGCCTCGGCATTGGCAGATATAGGCGAGCCTTCTCGAGAGGTTGCCGATCTTTTGCTATCTCGCTCTACGGTGAAAGATATTGCCGGTAATACCAGTTTATTGGGCGTGGGCTCAATGGTCGACCGCTCTGATGACCCACTTTTACGTGAGTATATTATAGATTCACTACAACAAAATTTTGCAGACACCGCTTCACAAAGTGAGCAACTTACGCTTATTGATAGTATGGGGAACACGGCTGATCCAGCATTTACTGAGTTATTGAGTGAACAACTAATATCGCAATCAGAGGCCAAACGCCGTCGGGCTGCTGATGCGCTAGCAAGGCTAAACTCTGAGCAAGCTCAACCCGCTTTATTAAAAGCCCTAATCTCAGAAAATAACTCTTCAGTAAGCGCGGCATTAGTCAAAGCACTTAAAGATAGTGGCGCAGCATCATCCGACATGGTTGATGCGCTTGCCAAGCGTGTAAATTCACTCGATCCACAACTACGTGCCGCAAGTATTGATTTACTTGGCGCCCAACAAACACAAGAAGCGAAAAATCTATTAGTAACTCAGTATAAACGTGAATCAGATGTATACATTAAAAGACGTATTGGTAGGTATCTTAGCGCGAAGGATTTGAGATGAGAAAGTTTATGCCAATGTTATACGCTTTTGCAGCTGTTACTTTAACAGGCTGTAATAGCGAACAGGCTACTGAACAACCTACTAAGCAAACGACTGAACAAGAGACTAAGCAAAATGATTGGACACCGCTTAACGTTAATTTTCAAAATATGACCGAAAATAACAGTTTTGCCGTTGAGATCCCCCTAAGTGATAACCGCCGAGCACTTCGTGTAACAGCGTTGCCCAAGGGATGTTTGATTGCCTCATCAGCTTTAAATGTTAATGGCGATACGCTAATAACCGATAAGTCGAGCGCAAATAAACACCTTTGGAGAACAAATAAACTCTCTGATCTGGGTTTGTTTGTATTAGAAGGTGTTGCAGCAGAAATCACTCAAATGACATTTAAACCAGTGCCGTGTGACTCTTTTTCCAAAGATACTCTAGCCAAAAATATCAATATAGAATTGCTCGTCTCTGCTATGCCAGCTAATCCAAGCATTAACGTAAGGTTTGCTTTAAGTTCTGCTATTGCTTCTGAAATAGATGTTGAATCACTTTCTATTTTAATTGGCCTTGAATTAGACCTGAACGTTAATGTAACTGAGGTTGAATTTATAGATGATGCAGCCATCATAATGAAAAGTACTCACGATTTAACCCCTTTAGCAAATATCTTGTCACAACTTAAAAGCAAAGATGAGGATACGATTAGTGTTGTTATTGGCAAATGCGTTAAACAACAAACTGGCTTTGGCCTACAAAATTTAGCAGGGTTTACGCCTCGTATCCCTGGTGGCGCAGGTGTGGCTGATGGTATTTTTGTATCACCCACCAATTGCGCTTTCCCACAAAGTGCTCCTGGCACTATAAACGAGATAGCACGATTAACAGCGCATGAAATTGGCCACTTCCTTGGACTCGCTCACCCCGTAGAAGCCAATGGAACTGAAGATGATTTAACCAGCACCACCGTCAACAATCTGATGCACCGCGTTCCTTTAGCAGCAACCGCTAAAGGGCTAACACTCGAGCAAACACAAAGGATACTGGCACATCCCTTCGTAATTGACCTATAGAATATTTTAATAGTTTAAATCACTATAATCGGCATATATCTGACTGTAGTAAACTCATTATTAACTATGGGAGACTAATAATTAGTCTCCTTTTTCTTTAGACAAAATAGGAAATCCTTGGTCATCCCACTTTATAATGCGTGCACGCGCATGGCGATTTGGATCTGTTAAGGGTGTACCCTGTAACTCTTTATAATCACGGCTATGGTAAATTAGTAAGTCTGTAACACCGTCCTCTGCTTTTACAAAACTATTGTGACCTGGACCAAAGCGCCCTACTTTTTCGTTACTTGCAAAAATTGGCTGTGGCTTTTTATGCCAGCTTGCGGGGTCGAGTAAATCTGCATCGGCATCGGCCCATAACAAGCCCATTGCATATCGATCATCGGTGGCACTGGCAGAATACGTAAGTAGCACTTTTCCCTCACGGATCATCACTGCAGCTCCTTCATTCACCTTATAGCCTTGTATTTCCCAATCAAGTGTTGGCTCTGAAATATTAACTATTGGCTCTTTTATCGATGTTGGTGAGTCCATTTGTGCAATCCACAATGCAGAGTTGTACGTTGCGGGTTGGTTTTGCTGTGCCCACACTAAATAACGCTTACCTTTATGGCTAAATGTTGTAGCGTCCAACGAAAAACTATCAAGGTGGGTTTTTAACTGACCCATTTCTTGCCATTGGCCCTTCATCGGATTTTTGTTGTCATTTTTAAGCACAAACATACGGATACTAAACGGCTTTTCTACATCACCCGCTGCAAAATGAATATACCAACTGCCATCAACTTTATGTAGCTCTGGTGCCCAAATATTGGTACTCATTGGGCCTTTTTCATTTTTATGCCAAATCACTTTTGGCTCTGCTAGTTTCAAGTCATTAAGTCTACAAGCTTGACGTAATTCAATTTCGTCAAACTTAGGGGATGTACCAATAAAGGTATAACAACCGGTTTTGTCATCGCGGACCAACCAAGGATCAGCGCGTTGCAAAACAATCGGGTTATCAATTGGCATTAATGTTGGGCTATTATTTGCCTCTGCAACACTGTAAAAGCATGACATACTAAGTACGCTTACAATTGCAGTGGCAATCAGATTCTTGGCCATGGTATTTCCTATTTTTATAGTTTAATTTCCATTGTTAATATTGTATTACATACATTATAGTAGCTGATAAGTTTAATGATTAAAATAAAAAGGTAGGCAACTATGAAACACGCAAAAAAGTTCGCTCATACATGTAAACTGCTCGGTGCAAGCACATTACTTTGTTTAGCTAGTAATACCATGGCTAATCAAGTTGAGGTACACGACCCTGTAATGACCAAAGAAGGCGATACCTATTACGTCTTTAGCACGGGTATGGGCATCACGTATTACGAATCCAAAGACATGAAAAATTGGCAGCTTACCGGGCGCGTATTTAAAGACGAGCCGAGCTGGGCAAAACGAGTTGCCAGTGACTTTGGTGGCCACCTTTGGGCGCCGGATGTATACCAAAAAGATGGCAAGTTTTACCTTTATTATTCTGTGTCTGCGTTTGGTAAAAACACCTCGGCGATCGGTGTAACGGTTAACGAAACTCTAGATCCTAAATCACCAGATTATAAATGGATAGATCACGGTATAGTTATACAGTCTGTGCCTGAGCGTGATAACTGGAATGCCATAGATCCAGCGATTGTTGAAGATGACAATGGTACACCATGGATGAGCTTTGGTTCGTTTTGGGGCGGTCTTAAATTAGTGAAACTTGACGATGATATGGTACGTTTGGCACAACCACAAGAATGGCATAGCATTTCAGCACGCCCTAACACTGAACACGGACCTGTAGAAGCACCATATATCTTTAAAAAGAATGGCTATTACTACCTATTTGTGTCGTTTGATAAATGCTGCCAAGGTTTAGACAGCACTTACAATGTCCGTGTAGGGCGCAGTAAAAACGTAGAAGGCCCATACCTTGATAAAGAAGGCCGTGACTTAAATAATGGCGGTGGTTCGCTGGTGATCGAAGGTAATAAAGACTGGGTAGCGCTTGGTCATAATGCTGCTTATACCTTTGACGGTAAAGATTACTTAGTACTTCATGCTTACGAAACGGCTGATAACGGTTTACAAAAATTACGTATTCTACCGATGACTTGGGACGATAACTGGCCAGTAGTTGATAGCAAAGATCTAAACAAGCGCACCACTAAGCTGATTGAGAAGTAACACTTAAGAACAGCCACTAAAAACCTGCATTTTTTGCAGGTTTTTTGTTTTGATATATCGCATTCTTAACACAAGAATTACTGCTCTAGCACCAATATTACTCTTTAAAATCAATGAGTTTAATATCCATAAAAATAAGCTGCTCACTGCTTGTCGCTAAAGATTCATTCAGTGCCACACTGTAAATATCGTAGGCTAGATGCGGTAAAATCAAAAGTTCATAACGGCTGCCTTTAGGCATCAGCATGAGTGCTTCTTGCAAACCTTCAATTGCTTCTGCTATCTCATACTCAGCCACTTGCTCGATTTGCCGCGTATCATAAAGCACATGCCCTGTTGCAGTCATCACGCGTTGCTGCACCTTAACAGTAGCATCCCATGAAGGTGGTTCGCCACTTCCCAGTTCAATAATTCGATACATTAAACCCGAGCCGGTTACATGCACACCAGGCTGTGTTATGTATTGCTCTGCGAGCGGGTAGCGCCGAACACTCACTTTAGAATGCACATCGTCATAATGCTGTAAACTCATACTCGTCCTACTAGTTATTATTGATTAAACGAATACCGTAAATACCACCAGCAACCGATCCTTTTATTGCACTAAAGCGCAGTGTTAATGAGCTAGCTTTTTTCATTTCATCAGTTAATGGATAATCAATACTGTAAAATTCTGCACCGGTTTGCTTAGCAGGTAAGCTAACTTTTGCCAGCACCTCACCATTAATTGTGATAGTAAACTTACGTCCAACATCTGCAGTAAAGTAACGGATACGCAGTGCAACTGCCTGCTGCTCTGAGTTAGTTAGCTTATATTCAAACCAACCTGTTGCATCACGCCAATGATGGCCGTTATTAACACCTGCACGGGTATTTTCACCTTTAAAGTCATGCTCAACTTCAGGCTGTTGCTCGCCCGGTGTAATTTGGTCAACGGTCAATAATCGTAATTGCTCTTTTGCTTGTTCAGCCGCTTTTGAATCTTTAACAAATTGAGTAAATTCGGCTTCACTTTGCTGCGGCCAGTAAACTTGATAGCGACTATCATGAAGCCTAAAAAACGGAATTAACTGAGTTGTTTGTGTACTCCCTATCCCCTGCTGAGCAATGGCGACATTTTTATCTGTGGTAAATGCAAGTTCTGCGCTAGGGGCTCGCTTTAAATCAGCAATAAACTGCTCGGGTTCACTGAGCATGATAGGCAGTGCTTCGGGTGGACAGGTAGGCCCTGCTGCAATATGACCCATGCGACTGTTATCAGCAACAAAGTTTAAATGCTCATTTTTAAACGCTTGTACTTTGGTTGCCATTACCACAGGACCATACAATACCGCATAGTAATCTTGGTCATCAGGCAACTGCTCTGTGTACAGTTTTGGCGCTAAAGAAAAAGTTAATTTATCGCCATCATGCCAGTCATGTTTTATTGCGTAATACCCCTGCTCTGCAGTGGCATTTATTGCTTTGCCATTAAGCTTAAACTGCAATTCATCAGTAACCCAACTTGGTTTACGAATATGCAGCTGCGCTGATGAGTTATGTTTTTTATCTAATGTGTTAATCACTAAGGTTATATTATTAGCATCCGGAAAATGGCTTTGTTGAGTTACTTTTAAGTCCTGTTGCTGCCAATCAAGCGTACTTGGAATAAATAGATTTACCCATAAGTTATCGTCATTTTTACTGTAGATCAGCTCACCGTATTTACTATGATTTTCGATACCCGAACCGACACAACACCACATTGAATCTTGTACCGATGAATACATACGATAGTGCCCAGGACGCATTGGCGTAAAGTACACAAGCCCACCGTGCTCAGGATGTTGTGACGATAAAATATGGTTATAGGTTGCGCGCTCGTAGTATTCTAAATAGCGAGTGTCCGCGGTTTTCAGAAACAGCAGCTTGCTGAGTTTCATCATGTTGTACGTGTTACAGGTTTCAGGGCCTTCAACGTCTTCAACCATCGCGGTAAAATCTTTTTTGTCGTGAAAATGCTCACGCACACTGTTACCACCAATGGCCACTGAGCGCTCTTTAGTCACTGTTTGCCAAAAATAATCTGCGCCTTGTTGCCACGCTTTATCATCAGTGGCCTCAGCGACCTTCAACATACCAATAATTTTTGGAATTTGGGTATTAGCATGTAAGCCAGTTAGCTTATCTTGTTTTTTTAACAGCGGATCGACAATGCTATTTTGAGTAAACTGTTGCGCTAATTTGAGATAACGCTTATCGCCACTGATCGTCGCCATATCGGCAAATACCGCATTTAAACCGCCATATTCTGAATACAGCATCTGTTGAATCTGCTGCTCGCTTAACTTAGAGGTTAAGTTTAAAAACCATTCGCCTAAATCAAACAGCATGGTTTTTGCTTGTTCACTGCCTGCAATCAAGTAAGCATCACGCAAGCCATGGAAAATTTTGTCTATGTTATAAAGCGGCACCCAACGATCATTTAAACTAAATAAATCGGCTTTAATATTGCCATCATGGATTTGTTGCCACATCGCTTGACCATTTGGTATGCCTCCTAAATAACCGTCATTAACCTGTTGTGCGCGTTGTAGCTCATTTAACATGTAATCTAAACGGCGCTTTAGTTCTTCATCGCCAGTTGCAGCCCACGCAAGGCTTAACGCCGATAAATAATGACCGCCAATGTGACCATCAAGCCCCGAGTCTTCCCAATTACCATAAGATGACGCTTTGGGCTCGATACCAGCTTCACGTAAGTAAGGGGCTAATAATTGATCTGGGTGCAATGCCAATAAATAACGAACGTTAGTTTGCTGGGCATGTAAAAATGGGCTTGCACTTAAGCTAACTTGCTCAAGTGCAAAAAGTTGTTGTGGTGTGCGCTGTGTATGATGCGTATTAACAGTTTTATCATCTGCATTAGGGTGTTCGCTGCAAGCCGATAACAACATTACCGCAAGAGAAAAACTAATAACGTGTGGTAATTTTTTTACTGCTAAAACAAACATACACAGAGTCCTTTTGTTATTTTTATTGTTCGCCAGGCTTACCAAAAACAGGCATACCGTTATCATCCCAATTTAGTGATTTTGTGAAGGTATGACGATCTGGGTTCCACAGTGGATCACCTTCAATTTCAGTATATTGACGACAGTGATAAACCAGCACGTCGTTACCATTTTCATCTTGCGTAAAACTGTTATGCCCGGGGCCAAACATCGACTTAGGCTCGTTACTACGAAATACTGGCTCTTGCACTTTAGTCCAGCTATTTATATCTAATAAATCACTATCTAGGTCCGCATATAGCAAGCCCATAGCATAGTTTTCATCGGTGGCACTGGCTGAATACGTTAAGAATATTTTACCGTTACGTTTAAGTACGTTAGGGCCTTCATTCACCCAAAAACCAATTATTTCCCAATCAAGTTCAGGGATGGTTAAACGGGTGATTTCGCCAGTGATCTCTGTTGGTGATGACATTTTTGCCAAGTACAGATTTGAGTTACCTTTTACACCCGGTTCTTTTTGTGCCCAGCAATAATAAAGCTCATCATTATGATAAAAAGTCGTGGCATCTAAACAAAAAGTATCCCATGGGGTTTCAATTTGACCGCAAAACTGCCACTCGCCCTCAATCGGATCCGCATCTTTACAGCTAATTGCATACATACGATGCTGAAATAAATCGTGCTTAATTTCACGACTCGGTGCTGCGGCAAAATAAACATACCAAGCGCCATCATTAAAATGGATCTCAGGAGCCCAAATAAGCTCAGAATATGGACCTGTTTGTGGCTTCATCCAGACCATTTTTGGCGTTGCAGTTGCAAGCCCTTCTAGGGTTTTTGCACGGCGCAGTTCAATGCCATCATAGGCAGGCACTGACGCGGTAAAGTAATAATAACCATCTGTGTGCTTATGAATATATGGATCAGCACGTTGTGGGATCAAAGGTTTAGGTAAAGTTGACATAAATGCTCCTAAAATTATTCTGGTAACCGCTGGTTTTTAACCATATCGGTATAATAGTTATCGGTAATTTTGTATTTAAATAGCACAAAGCCCAAAATGGCATGAAACACACCAGGAATAATGGTCAGCATTAATGCTAATCCAGTCATGGTAAATTGACTTTGTTCAATATTTGGCTGGTAATCAAAAAAAGCTAACAGTAAACCACCGGCAAGACCCGCTAAACCACCACCGGCTTTTTGGCAAAATGAAATCCCGCCAAATGACAAACCTGATGCCCTAACACCGTCTTTAATTTCGCCATAGTCAACCGCTTCTGCAATCGCGGACCAAAACACCGGTGCATGCAAATCAACCACGAAAGATAAAATGATATACAACACAAAGGCCAACCAGATGTCACCAGGTTGCACTGCAAAAAACATTATCAGCGAAATAAACAACACTGCGATTTGTGACCATCTAAATAGTTTTAACTTACAATAACGTTGGGTGATCCACGTACTTGCCACCATAGATACTATTGATGCTGCGATACCTGCACTGGTAAAAGTACCCGCCAGATCAGGAGCACCTAAATAGTACTTAGCGTAGTACATAGCCACACTGCCACGAATTGCATAACCTAAAGTACCAAGCACACATGCGGCGCATAGCAGCAACCATTGATCGTTTTTAATCAGCACTTTAAATTGGGTCAGTATGCTTTCGCTTTGTGGTTCATGAGTAATACGTTCACGAGTAGTAAAAAAGCAAAACAGAAACAATGCTACACCACAGGTAGACACTAAAATCATTGCCAGTTTATAACCATGAGCGATATCGCCACCGCCCCACATTGATGCCAGTAAAGGTACAGAAAATACAATAATAACATTGGCTATTTTGGCAAAAAACATCCGATAACCATTCGCTGATAAACGTTCTTTAGGATCTGCGGTTAATACGCCAATGTACGAAATATAAGGAATTGCTACACCGGTAAACATCAAGGTGGCAAATAAATAAGTAAGGTAAGCCCACACCAACTTCATATTGTAATCAAAATCTGGAGTGGTAAATAGCAGGACGATTGAAATACCATATGGCACAGATAAAAATAAGAACCAATGGCGGAACTGCCCCCAGCGAGTTTTTACTTTATCGGTAATCACGCCCATTAATGGGTCAGTAAACGCATCAACAAAACGTGCAACTAAAAATAAAATACCCATATCAACAGGGTCGAGGCCATAAATGTCGGTGTAGAAAAACGACATAAAATAAAATAATGCAGCAACCATAACGTTTACTGCCATATCACCGGCACCAAAACCGACTTTTTCTACCACTGATAACTTTTGATTTTCCATACAACTACCTGATTTTTAAAATATGTAGTACCTTAATACGCCATATTTAAAATAATAAAGGTCACCTATTCTTTGTTTTATCACACTGGTGACCATTGTATTGCTTATTATTGTAAATTTAATGATAACTTCATTGATAGTATTATCATACTAATAGGATCGCAACTCTTTTCGACGAATCATAATTTTGGAAGCTCAACTATCTCAGAGCGAATAAATACAAGTTAAATCAATTCAATGGGTTGATAAGTAAAAACCCCGACCAAAGTCGAGGTTTTGTACTTTAAAGATTATATAAACTTAGAAAGAATAACGGGCACCAATTGCAAAAGTGCGTGAATATATACCGTTACCAAAGTTATAGATGTTTTCGTTGCCTTCACCATAATAACTTTGATACACATCGTCGAGTATATTTGTAGCATCAAAAGTCACCACAAAATCATCTGTTACATCATAGCTAAATTGGAAATCTAAACTTTGTTCTGAACGGTTCCAAAATTGCAATGGATTAGCAAAAATAGCCGCTTCGTTACCGGTATAGAACTCTGAACGCCATACATACGATAAGCGCATATCGAACGAATCTCGCTCATAAATACCCACCACACTATATGATTGATCAGATACACCAGCCATACTTGAATCTACATAACCGCTAATGGTTCCATCGTTGTTATACTCAGGTAGTGTTTGAGATGAATCTAGTGCGGTAAAACTTGCTTGCAGACCAAGCCCATTTAGCATTTCAGGCAAGTTATCCGGGAAATATACTAAACCAAGTTCCAAACCAGATAATTCGCCTTCACTTGCATTAACAGGGGCACTAAGCGCGTAAGGAATAATGTCACCATTCTTATCAGGTCGCATCACAACTTTTCGCCCTGGGACTATTCGGCTATCTATTTCTCGTAAAAAATAAGTTGCGTAAAGTGAACTTGAATCGGCAAAATACCACTCTAAAGAGATATCATAATTTGTCGACTCTTCAGGTTGTAATTGCGGGTTCCCTCCTGTGCCCGTCCCATTCTTAGTTCCCTCTGTAAGAGGATCCGTAAAATACTGCAAGGCATTTAAATCTGCAAAATTAGGCATACGTAAGGTATTAGTGTAAGCAAAACGACCTATCACATCATCGGTTATATTCCAGTTTAGAACTAAGCTTGGCAGTAATTTACTGACGTCTGCGCTCGCAGAGCTTGAATCAAAAATATTAGTATTTGTTCCAGTTTCTGCTGTGAAGTCCATATCCTGCTCATATTTGACATAACGCACCCCAAATTCCCCACTTATATTTTCAGTTATGAAAAAATTAGTGGTTGTATATAATGCATACGAGTTTTCTTCAATATCTAAGGTTTTATAAACATTTTCGGCTTCTAGACCATACACGTTGCGTACTGCACCAGCGTTATCAAGCATGTAACCACCATCAGCGGTAACGAAGTTACTGAATGTATCTGCCCTGCCATCGAAGTAATCATCCACATGGAATACAATACCGGATCCATCACCAGTAGTTCCTGCTGCGGCCAATTGTTGAATTAAACTTTCAACACTAGTATTACCAATCCCACCTTCATTTGTTCGAGTGAACTCTTCAGCTGTGCGTTTTTCGTAGCGACCGCCAAATTTCACTTTATCTATGAATCGACCACCAAAAAGATATTCAGCGTCAAAAGTAAATGTCGTAGAATCCCCGCGATTACCACCGCCGTTATCATACACCGTACCCGCATTCCAATTTTGTATTGCAGCCATATCAGCTTCATTTACTGCGGTGTTAGGATCATCCCAAAATGCAATCCCAGGAACTCCGTCATTATCATTAAAATCAACATTTAACCCTTTGGCTACACGGTCAAAGCGCATTGCAAAAAAATCAGTTTCAAATTCACTTTCTTGATAAACAACTTCAGTGTTAATTGTTAAATATTCACTAGCTTGCCACTGTGCACCTAGTGCATATAAGTAACTATCTGTTTTACCATATGAGAAATCACCACTTTGGAAACCACCTGCATTAATCGCTTGTTTTTCTTTAACTACATTAGTGCCATCGAAAATAGTTGGTGTTTCAATATTGCCATTGCCGTTTTCAAACGTGTTTGAAAACCACATCGCATTTTGTGACTCGTTTTCATACCCGGTGTAAAAACCTTCGGCGGTTATTTCTAAAGTATCAACCGGTGCCCACTGCAACGAGATAGAAGCTGCTGGACGTTTACGTAAACCAGTAAATGACGTACCAAAGATAGCATCACGTGCTATTAAATACTCTGTCGGCTCACCTTCAACGTTTAGTTTAGACCCTGGAGTATTAGGTAAACCGTTCTCTTGACCAATCTGCCAAACCTTGTTTCCTTGCGAGTCATATTCAGGAATACGTGAATAAGGAGAGTACATTGCTTGCGGATTATTAGTAAAAAATGGAAACGCTGCACCTGCAGTTATCGTATCATCACGATAATTGGTTTCAGAGTACGACACATTAAACAGTGCACCAAACTCACCAGCGCCGTCAATTTCCCAACGATTACTTAGCAGTGCACTAATATTTGGGTCAACTTTATCTGGTTGATCGGAGTAAATACCACGTGCAGCTAAAACAACTTTTTGGCCATCAAAGTTAAACGGGCGATTTGTTTTAATGTCGATTGAACCCGCAATACCTCGCTCGACTTGATCTGCTGATCGCGTTTTATAAACTGTTACGCCAGATAGTAAGCTCGCCGGAATATCTTGCAGTGCAACATCGCGCCCTGCACCGGTAAAAATATCTCGACCATTGACCGTAGTATGAACATCCGTTAGACCACGAATAGACACAGTACTCACTTCACCAGCACCACGGCCTGTGGTTTGTACACCAGTAACCCTTTGTAGTGCTTCAACTACATTGTTATCTGGGAACTTGCCAATATCTTCTGCAATAATAGAGTCGACAATTTGTGTACTAAAGCGTTTTTCAGCCAGTGCCTTATTTAAGCTACCACGAATACCAGAAACCTGAATAATTTCAATGTCGTCTTTCTCAGCATTTACCGATGCATTATCTTCTTGCTGCGCATATGCAAACTGACATGAAACAGCCATGATTATTGCACTAGCTATGTGTGTTTTTTTGAACATGAGTGGTGTTCTCCATTTGTTTTCCCCAGAAGGCTATTACCCTCTGCTTCCCCTTATTTACAAACTTGTTGTCAGAGCCTGTATTAAGGTTGCCTTTTATTATGTTAATTATTTGCTGCCTGACATTGATAATATTGTATGATTAATTAACAGTCAACTGATAAAAATAAATAAATGTTAAATAAAAATCAAAAAAACAAATCTTGGCAACAAGGCCATAAAAAACAATTGGTTGATGAAATATAATCTTACGGGAAAGATAGAAGTATCAAAAAGTGAAATATAACTCATCCTAAATCAAATAGTTATTATACTACAAATTAACAGCTCACTTGAAAGGGTATGCCAATGCTCCATAGCTATAACATATATTAAGATCGGTAATTCCAAGTACGGGGAAACAAAAAAGACGAAACAATTAGCTTTACAAGCAATGGGAATAATTTTCTGTATAATATGAATAAGCATAAAAAACCCCGAGGTTATCGGGGCTTTTTATACTCTAATTTACATTAGAATGAATACCGTGCACCTAAAGCAAATGTACGAGAAAAAATACTACTTCCCGCATTAAATAGATTTTCGTTACCTTCTCCATAATAAGTTTGATACTTATCATCTAACAAGTTAGTAGCATCAAATGTGACAGTAACATCTTCTGTAATGTTATAACTAACTTGGAAATCTAAACTTTGCTCTGGGCGATTCCAAATTTGTAATGGATTCGCAAAAGTAGCATCCGTTGTTCCGCTATAAAACGCTGAGCGCCATAAGTATGACAAACGCATATCAAATGACTCTCGCTCGTAAATACCAACGACACTAACTGATTCATCAGAAACGCCTGTCATACTTGTTTCAGTATAACCAGTAATATTACCTAGCGAATCAAAGTCAGGAGTGTCCTGCGAAGAGTCTAAGTTAGTGTAACTTGCCTGCATACCTAAGCCATCAAGAACGGCTGGCAGATTTTCTGGGAAATAGACTAATCCTAACTCGAGACCAGATAATTCACCATCTGACGCATTACCAGGAAAGCTAACAACGTATGGACGAGTTTCACCATCATCGCCTTCGCGTACAACATTTCTACGTGATGAAATGACTAACCCATCAATTTCACGCTTAAAGTAAGACGCGTATAAAGAACTTGTATCAGCAAAATACCACTCTAGCGATAGGTCATAATTTTTTGACTCAGTAGCTTGTAAATTAGGATTACCAGTACTACCGGTACCATATTCTTGCGCTTTAGTAATTGGATCTTCGTAACGTGCCACAGAGCTTAAATCAGCGTAATTAGGCATTCTTAGTGTTTCTGTATACGCAACACGCCCGACAATATCTTCTGTAATATTCCAGTTTAGAGATAAACTTGGTAGCAATTTATTGATACTTTCTGATTCAACGGTTTGGTCATACTGAGCAGGATTCTTAGATAATAGTGATTGAAACTTCATATCTTGATTATATTTCACATAACGAGCACCAACCTCACCGCTAATATTTTCAAAGAGATAAAAATTCATTGTGCTATATAAAGCATAAGAATCTTCTTTAATATCAAACGTTTTATACTTATCTTCTTTGTTAAACCCATAGACAGAGCGAACAGCATCTACATTATCAAGTAAGTAACCACCATCTGCTGCGATAAAGTTATTGAAAACGTTAGCTCGGCCATCAAAGTAATCATCAACCTGATAGATAAGCCCAGATCCGTCATCGCTTACACCTGCTTCAACTAACTGGCTCATGAAATTAGTTAGCGATGTTGGTTGATATTTATTCTGAGTACGGGTGAATGCTTCTGCAGTACGTTTTTCGTAGCGCCCACCAAAAGAAACTTTATCAATATATGTGCCACCAAATAAATATTCTGCGTCAAACGTAAACGCAATTGAGTCACCACTGTTGCCATCACCATTGTCATATAGATCAGCAGCATTCCAGTTTGCAACAGCGCTCATATCAGCTTCATTTACAGGTGTATTAGGATCGTCTTCGTATACGACTGCGGGTACACCCCCACCATTATTATAATCAACGTTTAGAGTAGGAAAAGTTGCGCGATTAAAGCGCATTGCTAAAAAGTCGCTTTCATAATCACTTTTTTGATATACCAGTTCACTATTAATGGTCAGATAATCTGATGCTTGCCACTTCGCACCCAATGCGTATAAATACGTGTCTGTTTTTTGAGAAGTAGCATCACCACTTACAAAACCATCTGCGCCGAGGGTTTGTCTTTGCTTTATGACATTTGTGTCATCGTAAGTAACCGGTGTTTCAATGCCGACGTTATCATTGTAACTAAACGCATGCCATAATGAATTTTGTGACTCATTACGATAGCCAGTATAAAAACCTTCAGCCGTTAACTCTAATGTATCATTAGGTGCCCATTGAAATGAGGCTGTTATTGCTGGGCGCTTACGTTCACCGCTAAAAGAGTTACCAAAAACAGCGTCACGGCCAAGTAAATACTCTGCTGACTGGCCATTTATATCAAGCGCTGAACCTGGTGTTGTTGGTAGGCCATTTTCTAAGCTCTGCCAAACAGAGGTTTCGTTACCCGGTGCTCCTAACGTTCTAGGAATTGGAGAATAAGGTCTAAAACCAGTAGCTGGTTGGTTTGTGAAATAGGGTAATGCAGCCCCTGCAGCTAATGTATCATCGCGGTAGTGCGTTTTAGAATAGGAAACATTGACCAGTGCACCAAACTCACCCGCACCATCCAAATCCCAACGATTACTTAATAACATACTTAAATTAGGGTCAACTTTGTCAGGTTGGTCTGAATAAATACCGCGTGCTGCTAGTACTACTTTTTTACCATCAAAGTTAAATGGACGCTGAGTTTTAATATCAATCGAGCCAGCTATACCACGCTCAACTTGCTTTGCCGATCGCGTTTTATATACGGTAACACCAGAGAGTAAGCTAGCAGGAATATCTTGCAGCGACACATCACGACCTGAGCCGGTAAAAACATCACGGCCATTTACAGTAGTATGAACATCGCTTAGACCACGAATTGATACACTGCTGACTTCACCGCCCCCACGGCCGGTAGTTTGTACACTTGAAACTCGCTGTAGTGCTTCAACGACATTATTGTCAGGAAATTTACCAATGTCTTCGGCAACAATCGCATCAACAATTTGTACGCTAGCGCGTTTTTCATCTAACGCTTTGTTTAAGCTACCGCGAATGCCTGATACTTGAATAACTTCGATATCATCAGTGCTATCTGGCGGTGTATTTGTTACTTCATCCTGTGCATAAGACAGTTGGCATGAAAATGCCAAAACTATTGCACTGGCTATGTGTGTTTTTTTAAACATTAGCGGTGTTCTCCAAATTATAGTTATATCGGAACTCTGAACTATCCAATTAAGTTACCGAAGAGTGACCACTGCATTGCCCATTGTATGTTGTCAAAACAGTATACGAGATATCTACATTTACTATGTATATAGATTAACACTCGGACTTTAATCATATTGTATGACTATTTAACGGTCAACTCAAAAAACAACAAATTCAAATAACCTGTAAAGAGTAGTTAACACCCACTCCATTGAAATAGTTGATTTATTAGCTTGTTTCATCTAGCCACCTAACAATTAAAAAGGTAAGGCTATGCAATTCAAAAACTTAAAGTCGACAATGCGAATAACAATCACATTAATACTGTGTAAAAATATAAATGCATTGCAACTATATATTTACCTCGGTTATGCTGATGTCATCACAATAAAAATACAATAATACAATTAATGGTGTTTTTTATTGTACTTTTACTAATTTTTAGTACTCACAGCTGCCATGAATTAACTAAAACTACACATAAGCGCAGACACTTTGGCTTACACCATCTATAAGGATACATATGAAAAATAAATTAACAGCCCTTGCGTTACCATTACTCTTATCGAGCGGTATGGTTGCAGCACAAAACCCATTATTTACCGACGTGTTCACCGCAGATCCTGCGGCATTAGTTCATAAGGACACAGTTTATCTTTATACCGGTCATGATGTTGCCCCAAATAATGATATTTTCTTTGAGATGCATGACTGGCTTGCTTTTTCATCAACCGATATGGTGAATTGGAAAAAGCATGGCCCAATAATGAAAGCCACTGACTTTAAATGGGCTAAGGGCGATGCATGGGCAGCGCATATGATTGAACGTGATGGCACCTTTTATTTCTTCACCACTGTTCGCCATGATGAAACTAAACCTGGTTTTGCAATTGGTGTCGCAACGTCGAAATCTCCTACCGGACCATTTAAAGACGCTATAGGTCATGCATTGGTTACTAATGATATGACTACCCAAACACCGAATGATTGGGATGATATAGATCCGGCCATCTACGTAGAAGAAAACGGTGATACCTACCTATTTTTTGGCAACTTAATGCCTAAATATGTAAAACTAAGTGATGATTTATTAAGCCTAGACGGTGAAATCAAAACCATCGACTTACCTAATTTCACTGAAGCTTTATGGGTTCATAAGAAAGATGAATATTACTATGTTTCTTATGCATGTGAATTTCCAGAAAAAATCTGCTACGCAATGAGTAAAAGTATCCATGGCCCTTGGCAGTACAAAGGCATTCTCAATGAGATTGCCGGTAACAGCGAGACTAATCATCAGTCAATTATCGAGTTTAAAGATAAAAGTTACTTTATTTACCATACAGGTGCAGTACCACCAAAAGATGGCAAGCCAAGTGGCGGACGTTTTCGTCGCTCAGTTGCGATTGAACCACTTATATACAATGATGATGCTACCTTACAGCGTATCATCATGACCACTGAAGGGTTGAGTAAAGACAAATAACTCAGTCAACGAAGGGGCTCTCACTGCAGAGCCCCTATCACCGTGGTTTAAAAAATTGTTCGCTGGTGAATAAATCTACTTACAAAGACGATTTTCAATCGCTAACTGCGTTGAGTTAACTTGCAATAGGTAAGTGCCTGACGCGTAAACTCGCCTTGTTAATTCTGATAACTTTCTAGGTAGACACTTTATTAACCTTTATAATTTTAAATCAAAGCATTCGTAAATACCTTTACCTGAGATCTGGTTAACCCCCTCTATTTTCGCGTAATACTTACATTACTTGCTGTAAATAAGCGAAAAATCGTCGCAAATCATTGCTTGATGATAATTGAAACACAGCTGTAAGCATTGTAAACAAAGCACTTTTTATTTACATACCAATTACTTTTGCAAAAGTATTTGCACATTTGAAATAGTACTATAAAATTACAATACTACGTAGTTGCTATTTACGTTAGGTGCACAGCAATTTTATTGACAACATTAAATAACAAAAATCCCAGTTATAAGAGGACATTAAAAAATGAAACTAACCAGATTAGCGATGGTGATCAGCTGCGCTTTAGCTGTTACAGGATGCGGCTCAGACAGCAATTCAGCGCCCGAAGGCGTATTAGCGGCACAACCTACTGCAACCGCAAAGCCAACTGTAAGTAGCAGTGTACAATTTAACAACAATGGTAATGTAACAGTGACGAATGTTGCCGTGCATGATCCGTCGGTTTTAAAAGTCGATGATACTTATTATATTTTTGGCTCACATTTAGCTGCCGCTAAATCGACCGATTTAATGAACTGGGAAATGATTTCAAGTTTATCAGCAAACAGTGCTGTAAATGAAAGCCCGTTGTTTGATTTTAATTACACAACCGAAATTGCAGAGGGTATTGAATGGACTGATGGCTTTACCGGTAACTGGGCTGCTGATGTAATTAAAGCACCCAACGGCAAGTTTTGGTTTTACTACAATCATTGCGCTCAAGATAATCCAGATACACCTAACACTGTTGATGAAGTATGCTTTAATCGCTCTTATTTAGGTCTTGCAGAAGCAGACTCTATTGAAGGTCCATACAAAAATAAAGGCATTTTTTTACGCAGCGGCTACCGTACTGATGATGAATTTGCTAAGTATCCATTAGATAATGGGCAAACAACATGGGCTGGCGCTGTAGATCCCAATGCCATTGACCCCGCCGCTTTTTATGATAAAGATGGCAATTTATGGATGGTGTACGGTTCATACTCTGGCGGGATATTTGTACTTGCTATAGATGAAACAACAGGCATGCCTGAAGCAGGACAAGGCTATGGAACTAAACTAGTCGGTGGTGACTTCCGTGCTATGGAAGGTGCATTTACTATGTATAGCCCTGAAAGTGATTACTACTATCTTTTTTACTCAGTTGCAGGATTTGCTGCTAATGATGGTTATAATGTACGTGTTGCACGTTCAAAGAACCCACAAGGTCCTTATTTAGATAATGCGGGCAACGATATTGCCTCTGCAGGCGGCCTTGAAATAGGTGAAAAACTATTAGGTGGTTTTGAATATACCCAAGAGCTCGGAGAAACAGCACCAGCTTGGGGTTATCAATCACCGGGTCATAACTCAGCGTATTATGATCAGGCATCGGGCAAACATTTATTTGTCACTCACACTCGCTTCCCATTAAGCTCTACTGAATTTCCAGAAAGTGCTGAAGCACACCAAGTACGAACCCATGAAATGTTCATTAACCAACTTGGTTGGCCTGTACTTTCACCACAACGCTATGTTCCACTCAATGGTGAGAATGTACTATCGATGGACGAAATCCAAGGTTATTACAAATTCATAAACCATGGTACAACCGTTAATACCAGTGCTATTCGTTCAACTCACATTGCACTTAATGCTGATAACTCAGTAACAGGCAGCGATCCTGGTACTTGGTATCCTAGCGATGATTCTAATACCAATATTAAACTAGTATTAGAATCTGGCACTTACTTTGCCGTCGCTAAATGGCAATGGGATGATGCCAATAAAGCACTTGTACCAACGCTGTCGGGAGTATCAAGTGAAGGAGCAACGGTTTGGGCAACTAAAGTTGACGATATTACGGCAACAAGCGATATCCTTGCCACTGTTGCTCAAGCGTTGGATATTAAAACTGAGTTAAGTATTGCAGATGAAGGTTACTCATTACCAACTCTTGGTAAAGATGGCGCACAAATCAGCTGGCAAAGTAGTGATGAATATTACATAGGTAGCGACGGTGCAGTATTTATTCCAACCCCAGACCTTGGTAATAAATCAGTGACGCTCACAGCCAATATTGAGCTAAACGGCCAAACCACGAGTAAAACATTTACAGTTAATTTAACCGCACGTCCTGAGTTTAAAAATGCGATAGCACATTATTCATTTGAAAATGCGCTCACAGATAGCTTAGGAAATTTACCAAGTGCCACAACTACTGATAATAATTTGTTAAACACCGGCGCAGGTAATCAAGCGTATGCTGCTGGGCAAACAGGCCAAGCATTTAGTTTTGATGGTGCAACAGGTGTCAGATTACCTGATAGCTTTATTCAATCAAGTGCATACACTGTTTCTTATTGGTTGAAACCAACGGTTTTAACTGATTTTTCACCATCATTCTTCGCCACTGCGACTGTTGATAGATGGATGAGCTTGATCCCTGGTAACACTCATTTTACAACCACACCAATGCTATGGAGCAAATATTTAGATGATGCGGGTGTTGAACAGTGGAACCAAATCATTTCTGCAACCCCGGCAACGCTTACTTGGTCGCATGTTGCAATCACTTATGCCAACGGCGAAGCTAAACTTTACCGTGATGGGGTTTTAGCAGGATCAATGCCACGCGCTGATTTTTTTAGTAATGCAACGGGTAACTTTGCACTTGGCGTAAACTATGGCTGGGATTTACCATTCCAAGGCGAGATTGATGAATTAATAGTATATGACTATGCCCTTGGTAACTTAGACATCAATGCAGCTGCTATCAATAACTTAACTGATCCAACAAAATTCGCTGGTTTTGTAAAAGATGCATTAGATTTAGGTGATGTATCAGCAGTGCGTGATAACCTCACTCTACCGCGTGTTGGTCCATTTGTATCCGGTATCAGTTGGACATCAAATAATGAAGAATACCTAAAACCTGTTAATGGCACAGCTATCGTTAATCAACCAAGTGCGTTGGCAGGCGATCAAATCGTCACCTTAACTGCAACGATTAACTATAAAGGCTTCACTGACACTAAAACCTTCGATGTTACCGTTAAATCACTTGCCCCTGCGCAATATAGCTTTGAAGGTGATTTAGCTGAGCTTGAAGGCGTTTACGGTAAAGGTAACGCAACCGGTAACCGGATAGATAACCAAGGCGGTGCTGTCACTTTCACTGACGGTATTATCGGTCAAGCTGTACATCTAGATGGTAATGTTGGAGTGAGATTACCTGATAACTTAATTACAACGAATGACTATTCAATTTCACTGTGGTTAAAACCAGATGTATTTACCAGTTACACGACTGCATTCTTTGCCGGTGCAAATTCGTCAACGTGGTTAAGCCTTGTCCCATCAATGGATGGTACTGATAAAACTCGACTTTGGGCAACTACGGGCGCATTTTTCGATAACGGTGAGCTTGATACTCGTATACCTAAAGACAAATGGACTCACTTAGCCATGACTGTCGATGGTAGCAATGGTGATACACTAAAAATGTACGTAAATGGTGAATTAAAACTTGAAGCTGCAGGTTTTCCACGTGTATTCACTGTTGCAGGCGAGACCAATGAATCTGCGTTAGGCGTAAACTATTGGGATACGCCTTATGCTGGTGCAATTGATGAGTTAAAAGTATTCAGCGGTGCAATTGATGCTGATGCAATTAAAGCACTCTTTGATGCAGCAACTGCACAAGAATAAACTATTTTGGGCGAGCTGCCTTGCCCAATAGTTTGTTGTCGTGAAAAGCCAGACGAGAGTCTGGCTTTTTTATTTATCAATTATTTCAAAAAATCACTTATCTTCTACCGCACTATTTGTACTATAATAACAACTTAGTAAGGGCTATGTACCGTATTCTTATGTTCTTATACCCTGTTTTTGCTTTGCCAAAATGACAGCATTTAAAGTTATTGCTAACGGCGGCTGAATGGACACCTTATTTCCTTTTGAGCATATGCTGTCTGAGATTAATTCATATGGTTACTTAGTGATAGCACTGGGCAAAAGGCAAAACAGCCTTGATGACAAATTCTTAAATAAGGCCAGAAATAGCATGCTCCCTCACGTCATTGATTGGATTAGAGCACAATTTGCGAATCTGCTCAGTGAATTTTACCAAAGCGCAAATCTGCAAAAAATCGCTATTGCAGGTCAATTCTGGGATGGCGCGCAACTTTTTGCTACAGCAAACTATAAGCTTGATTGGCAATTAAAAGATAAGCAAAGCAATTTTAAAGGAATGATTATGAACGTATCAAAACTTAAACGGCTTTTATGGGCCACATTTTTTGCTACAGCTGCAGCCAGCGCAAACGCAGAACCATTAACCCAAGTCAGCGTGGCACAGGGCAAACTTGAAGGCACGGCCCAGCAAAACTTAGCCGTATTTAAAGGCGTGCCCTTTGCTAAACCACCGGTTGGAGAGTTGCGCTGGAAAGCCCCTCAACCTGCCGAAAAATGGCAAGGTGTGCTTAAAGCACAAGCGTATGCCCCTGCCCCAATTCAAGCAGGCGATCCCGTATCTGGGAGCAGTGAAGATAGTTTATATCTGAATATTTGGACGCCCGCGCAATCAAATAATGAAAAGCTCCCGGTGCTCGTTTGGATCTACGGTGGTGGCTTTAGCTTTGGCAGTTCATCAGATCCTATTTTTGATGGTAGCGAACTTGCCAATAAAGGCGTGATAGTAGTGTCTATTGCTTATCGCGTTGGTCAATTAGGTTTTTTAGCCCATCCTGAACTTAATAAGGAAAGCCCAGTTGGCGTATCAGGTAATTATGGGTTGCTCGACCAACTAGCCGCCTTAAAGTGGCTTAAACAAAACATTAGTGAGTTTGGTGGTGATGCAAATAATCTTACCATTGCGGGTGAATCTGCGGGCGGCATTTCGGTTAGCATGCTTGCCGCCTCACCGTTAGCTAAAGGGTTATTTAACAAAGTTATCTCGCAAAGTGGTGGTTCATTTGGTCCTACTCGCATTAAGAACTACCCCGGTGAAAACATGTCAACCTTACAACAGGCTCAAACAGAAGGTTTCGACTATGTAAAACAGTTTGGCACAAGCTCCATTGCACAACTGCGAAAAATGAGCGCAAAAACTTTTATACCAAAAGGCTGGTCACTTCCCGGTGGTTGGCCCATTGTTGACGGCTATGTGATAAAAGACGACCAATATAAGCTCTATCAGCAAGGCAAGTTTAATGATGTACCTGCTTTAATTGGTTATAACTCGGATGAAGGCGTCAGCTTTGTGTGGGACCCTGATGTTAATAATTTTGTTGATGGAGTAAAGACTCGCTTCGGTCAATTTGCGCCAAGTTTACTTGAGGCTTACCCTGCTGCAAAAAACAGCATCCCTCGCAGCGCCCGTAATCTGGTGCGTGATGCTGCCTTTGGTTGGCATACTTGGAGCTGGGCTAAGTTACAAACTGAACATGGAAGAGCCCCTGTTTATTTATATTACTTTGATCACCATCCTGAGCGTAAACTTGGCGGCAAAGATGAAGATCATGGCTCTGGCCACGGTCATGAAATAGCCTATATGTTTAAAAACCTTAATAAAGCAGATCCGAATGTAACTAAAAATGATTTAAAAATGTCAGATATAATGGCAACCTACTGGACTAACTTTGCCAAAAATGGCAATCCAAATGACGATGCATTACCAAATTGGCCTGCTTTTAATAATGACAAACCCAGCACTATGTATTTTCAACAGCAACCAAAAGTCGGCCCAGTGCCCGACAAACAAGCGCTAGAAACACTTGATCAGTATTTTAAATGGCGCCGCACACCAGCCGGTGAAAAATGGGCTAACCAAGTTCGTTAGTCTGCACCTATCCAAATAAAAGCCAAATTAATATTTGGCTTTTATTTACATGCCTCCCCTTTAGTAACGCCTCTTTCAGCCGATAAGTATGATTAAATCACATTATAAAGAGCCATGATGCAGATACATAAACCACTGGGACAGCCAATTGCGTCACCATCAGAGTCTACGGTAAAAAGTAACGATACTACTGGCTATCGTTTATCAGAAAAAGAGTTAGACAATATATCAGGCCGGGAAACTAAAGAGAAAGCAGAAAAAGAGGCCAATTCAGATATGCCCGATCACATCGCTAAAATGATCGAACAGCTGAAAAAAATCAAAGAACAGATTGAACAACAAAAAGAGCAACTCGAAAAGTTAAAAGCGCTAGATAACCAGCAAGATGAAGCTGTTAAAGCACAAGTCGAAGCGCAAACTAATATGATTGTATCAATGCAAGCTCAAATGGGTTCGTTAGTTCAAACCATCGCTGAAGCGATGAAAGAAGCTGGTATTACCGACACAGGTGCACTTGTCAGTGCCATGGTGTGATCAACTGAAATCGCGATTAGTTGTTACTATTGTAGTACTGCTCATATTCTATTATTAGCAATCGTGTTTTTAGCTATACTTAAATAAGCGCAATATCAACAATTAGGCATAATTATGAGTTATAAAAACTGGCCAATCGCTAGGCAGATTGGTGCACTCGTATTTCCTTGCTACAGCAATTTTTACTGACAAAAGTAAATCGGCCATTAAAATGCCTTCTGCTACCAGGCGCAATAAGCTTTGCAATTTAATCACCAAAATAATTAGTGATTGTTTAATCGATAGATTTTTAGTTAAAGGAACCGCTTTTTATTTGTAGATACTTTTCGATAGTTTTATCTTTCTTATCTGATGCAAGCACTTCATCTAAAGATTTCTGAATTTTTGTTATCATTTCATCTGATGTTTTTTTATTAGCTATCATGTAATAGCCACCTTCGTTCGACAGTAAATAGGCTTTTTCAATTGCTGACTGATCATAGCCCAGCGTTTTCATTTGATAGGCTAAATCTAATGGATCTCCAGGGATCAGATCTGTCCTTTTTTTAAATAAAGCTTTTAATATTTGTTCTGAATTAACAGTAACATAGTAGTCTATATTTTCTTGAAAGTGATTACGCTTAAGGAATTGCTCAACTGAACCGCCCATCAGCACACTAGTTTTATATTGTTTGATATCTGCGATTTTGTTGATCTGTATATCAGATCGGGAATTTAATTTATACAGATATACCTCTCTGGTGTGCAAAGGGCCAATCCATTTATACATATTTTCGAGCTCAGGAATGCGAGCTACTGTAAAAAGCAAAGTGTTAGGAGTTTGTTGGACAGTGTATAAAGCGCGTTTAAAAGGATAAACTAACAGTTTGTATTTGATGTTCGCTTTTTGCAGCGCGGCTTCTACTAACTCTGTGCTAATACCAACTAGCTTACCACCTTTGTTAAAATTATAAGGTGGCCAGTCGTTCAACAAAATTGTAAGTTCAGGCTCTGGATCCTGAGCATTTGCATTTATATTTGACAATAAACTCAATAATAAAATCATTCTTAATATCATGAGGCTTCCTATTCCTGTGCCTGCTTCTATCTATAAAAAGCGCTATTTTTTAAGTTTATTTTATAATTATCTTTGGCTTTACCTTACATATTAGCAGCCTACGCTAACATTACACTTGGTTCACTGTATCTTACAATTATGGACAATCAAATTGTACCTTTGCTGCGTCACCTTACACTAATTAAATTAGCGACAACAGCTTAAAATACAACCACCTTTTATATTGAGCGAATCGCTTAACTTTGGCAGTTTGTTAAAAAATACTAAATGTACAGGCCGCGAGTGCACTTTATTAATGATGGCAATAACACGACTATTCAAATGTAAGTTCATAAAATTAAAACGCACGCTACATACACATAAAAAAGCCACTATCGAAACAGTGGCTTGGTGAGAGTCGAACGCTTATTTACATTTACTTTGGTTCGCGTAAATGGAAAATTTGGCACTTGTTACCTAAATCAGGTTGTTGTGCAAAATTAGTTTTATCTGCAAGGCCACAATCACTTAAACCCAGTGCTTGCTTTGTATAACGGTTGATCAACATCACGCCGCCACCTTCAACAGGGGTTATACGCCATTGTGCTGTTTTAGTTTCGCACGAAGCCATTTCAACGTTAGCGCCAGGCACTAAAGCATTGTTTGCCACAGCAGCGCAATAATCGCTATCTAGGTCTTGTTTTAGAGCAACGTAGCCTGTGTCTGTTGGCGCAAAGAACCATTGCTGGGCATCGCTGTGAGTAAACGCTTGTTGCTCAACATTAGTACCCGCTTTAACAGCTCCTGCAACGCTCAATGCTTTACCACTTTGTTGGCTCATTACCGCGACACTACCTACAGGCTGTAACTGCCAATCAGCACATGCAGTATCTTTACCTTGTTGTAAAACCGCTTGATTTTGCGCGGCTGAACACCCTGCTACGGCTAATGGTTTTTCAGTGTAACGGTTAGTAATAGTGACATTACCATCAGTGCTTGGTGCTACTTTCCATTGCTGACAGAAGTTATTACGCCACGCTGCAGATTGTATTTTCGCATTATCAGCATCACTGCAATTAGCCAGCTCTAAAAACTTGCTGTCTTCACGATTTGCTAAACGTACAAAACCATCTGTGGTGGCATCAATCACCCATTGACCATTGGTGCTTGCACATTGGCGTTGCACGGCACGCGCATCTTGAGGATCCGCTGCAATATCTAAACATAAACCGCTGGTTGCATTAACTAAGTTATAACGCTGACCTTGCACACGAGTTACAAGTGGCCCGTATTCACCTGATGGTGGAGCAACTTCAACACCCGGTGTAACAGGTTTTGCAAAGTTTGGCGTGCCATCCTTATTCCAAGTAAATTTTTGCGCACGTAAAGAACGTGTGGCACTACAACCATGCTCTACTGAGTCATTGCCATGGTATACCAGCCAGTCTTCACTGCCATCGGGTGAGGTAAAAAAGCCATTATGGCCTGGGCCAAATACTTCATCAGTACGTTCAAATACAGGCTCGTCAAACTTCTTCCAGCTGTTTGCATCAAGCGGATCATCACCTACAAGTTCTAACATCCCTAACTTGTAGTCTGGGGTGTTACAAAAGCTTGCTGAGTAAGTCATAAACGTGCGACCGTTATGCTGTAAAATCTCAGCGCCTTCGGTAACTTTACGGCCACTGATCTCCCAATCGAGTTCAGGACGTGTGATCACCGTGTGCGGTGAATTCTTTTTCAATGTCCACGGGTTTTCCATTTCAGCAATAATGTTTAACTGTTGATCTCCTTGCCACTGTGAGTAGATCACATACAGTTTGTCTTTATAGTTTAGGTAGTTACCATCGATATTCCATACATCAGGCATGAGTGCGCCTTTGTATTCATACGGACCCATTGGGTCGTCACCGGCACTTTCTAATACATTCAGATGTTGGTTATCTAAAGTACCATCAGTCCCTGCTGTATACATCATGTACCAACGGTAGCCGTCAGGGCCTTTAACACGATGAAATTCAAACGCCCAAAAGTTACAACAACGCGCAGGATCGGTCGCTGACCATACATTTACTGGGGTTGCATCGGCAAGTCCTGCTAAAGTAGGTGATTTACGCATCACCAATTCAGATGTCCATGTTGTCGTCGTTAGGTAATAGTTACCATCCCAGTACTCAAGCCATGGATCGGCACCATTAGGAAATAATGGATTAGTGAATACGCCATCATCTTGCGTGGGTGCTTTTGCGCTCGCGATTGGTGCTGCATCTTGTGTTTGTTGTGTGTCTGCGCGGGTTGTAGATTCACACCCTGTAAGTGAGCTTAATGACAAAGCGAATAAACCTACAAGGCCTGTTGCTTTAGCAGTACGCTTTAATTTAGTGCGCAAGTGATGTTGTGCATTCATTGTTGTTATCACCCTTAGTTATTATAACAAACCCGCTATTGGGGTTTAATTTTATAGAAAACAGTTTTGAGTTGAGCTGTTGCGCCTCAACCTGTGTTAATTTTTTACCTGCGCTAAGTAGCTGGGCTGAACTGAAGTTACTAAAGCTTAAGTCAATATCTAACGTAATAGCTTTATCCTGCGCATTAATACCTGCAACATACCAGTTGCAGCGAGAACGTCTCGCCATCACCACATGCTTACCTGGGCTGCCTTGCAAGAGCCTTGTTTCATCCCACAGAGTAGGCAGCGATTTCAAATAAGCTTTTACTGGTTCTGAAACTTTCGTCATTTGCTCAGGCGTTGTCACTAAGTGCTGTACCCCAGATGTAAATAAAATCGGCAGCGCGAGCTCAAAGGCATTATTGGTTTTGCGTTCAATATTAGGAATATCACCAAGTACCATAGGTGTAAAATCCATTGGATCAAACACGTTCCGAGTAAACACTAAGGTCGCTGCATGCTGCGCTTCTTTATCGGCAAATGCTTGAAAAAAGCTTATCATCTCAAAGCCTTTTACTGCTTCGGAGGTCATTAGATTAGGATAAGTTCGCTGCAAGCCCCTTGGCAAAGTGGTGCCATGAAAATTGACCATTAACTGATGTGCTGCTGCGTCTTTCAGCATAGCTTCGTAATAGGCCATCACAGATGAACCATCACCCGGGAAGAAGTCGACTTTAATGCCTTTAATTCCCATAGCTTGAAGTTTTGCAAAATGTTTAATGCGATCAGCACGCGTTAGTAATGCACTTTTAGGAGAATAAACCGTGTTATTCCACGCGCCTGATGAGTTATACCAAACCCATAAATCAACATTTTTTTGCTTAGCATAGGCTGCCAACTGCTGCATTTTCTCCCAGCCTATTTTTTGATCCCAATCCGCATCAATCAATACATATTGCCAGTGCATATCTGCTGCATAATCAATGAACTGTTTTTGCACAGGAAAGGTTGTAAAGTCATCCTTTAATAACCCCCAACTCCAAGCAGCAATCCCCGGTTTAACAAAATCAGTGTTAGTTAGCTGGTTTGGTCGGGCTAAGTCAGTCCCTAAAGTAGACTCAGTAACCGTTTGCAACGTGCCAATTACCAATAAACGCCAAGGCGATAACAGCGGCAGTGTATGCTCTGGTAAATAGCCACCATTAGAAGTAACTTCACGCTGATCAGGAAAACGAACCTTAAACTGCCCTTGGCTATTATTGGTTAAATTAGTACCACTGTAATAGTCTTCACCACCAGCTTCTGAGATTAAAATATACTGCTCTTGGTGCTTAAATAATGCCGGATACACCCAGCCATTATTGGTTATTGCAGGGGTCGTTAATGCTGTCGCTTGTAAATATTCTTCTTCATAAGAAGGGTTAGTGTTCATCCAGCCAGATTGCGCTTGCGCTTTAGGCTGTAACCACGCAACGGTTTCACTTGGGAAGTTAAAACCCGTTTGTTCACTCATAACGACCCGCGTATCCGAGGACTCCCCATCTAACTCGTAGCGAAAAGCAACCCCATCGTTGCTCACTTGAAAGCGAACATTCAATGTTTCGTGTTGCTGATTAGTCACGCTTACAACCGTACTGTTAGCCTGGTAATCAACAAACTGTTGCTTACCAGTAAAAAGCTGGTAGCTATCATTCACTGTCGGCTGTTGTTTAACAGCTAATAATCTAAGCTTTTTAGTAAAATCGGTATTATTAAGCGTGATACCTAATAAAGATGGCTCAATTACTTTATCGCTACCTGACTGTACTTGATAACTTAACTGCCCTTGCTCATCTAAATCAACCAATACGGCTAACTGCTGATCTGGGCTATGAATAGTCGCAACCTCAGTCGCTTGCGCCACAGTTGTTATCACTAAGGCTGCAAACAGCAGCCCTATTTGATTAACGAAGTGCATTACTTAGTGCCAAACTCATACACAATACGCGTTGAATAAACCTCACCAGGCATCAAAGTTGTAGTGGGGAATGTTGGCTGATTCGGTGCATCAGGAAAGTGCTGTGGCTCTAGGCAAAAACCACTTCTTAATTTATGTACTAAACCAGAGGCTTGCTTACTGCTTCCATCTAAAAAGTTACCTGAGTAAAACTGTACCGCAGGTTCTTCGGTATACACAGTTAGGGTTCGACCTGAGCTTGGCTCATAAACGTTAGCTGCTTCAATCAAATCATGATTAGGTTTGTTTTTCAGCACAAAGTTATGGTCATAACCTTTACCAAGCTTCAGCTGCTCATCATCCACATTAATTTCTTTACCAATTGCTTTTGGATTTCTAAAATCAAACGGTGTACCCGCCACTTGCATTAACTCACCCGTTGGGACCAAACCGCCATCCACAGGGGTGATTGCGTTTGAGTTGATTTGCATTTGATGATCGAGAATATCGCCCTTACCGGCTAAGTTAAAATAACTGTGCTGGGTCATATTGATGATGGTTGGCTTATTTGTTTTTGCCACAAACTGCATATCAAGGGTATTTTTGTTGGTCAATGTATAGGTGACTTGTGTGGTCAGCTCACCAGGATAACCTTGGTCACCATCAGGACTTACGAGGCTTAGTGTTACACCAGCACTGTTTTGCGTGCTAAATGGCACCATATTCCAGACTTTCTTATCAAAGCCTTGCACACCACCGTGTAAATGGTTAGCACCATCGTTAGTTGCTAACTGATAATCCGTGCCGTTTAAGCTAAATTTACCATTAGCAATACGGTTACCAAATCTGCCAATGATCGCGCCAAAGTATGTGGTTGCATTAGTGTAATCTTCTAAATTATCCATACCTAAAACAATATTACCCATGTTGCCATTGCTGTCTGGCGTTTCGATACGGGTAATAATGCCGCCATAATTGATCACATCAACGCTCACGCCATTACTATTGGTTAGGGTAACTTGGTTGATCGGAGTTTGGTCTGCCAGCTTGCCATAAGCGTGCAGTAATGCAGAAGGTGAATTGGTCATATTGTCTCCTTGGTGAGCACACGCGGGGGTTAAAGCAATCCCAAAGGACACTGCTATTGCAAAGATACCGCGAGATAATTTTTTAATCGATGTTGACGACTGATGAACCGCTGTTAGGCGCTGAGTTACACATTGCAATGACATGACAATAACCTTATTATAATTGCATTTATACTTTTATAATACAATATAGTGATCGATTGCAAATTTATTCGCCTAACTTTTTAGTTGTATTTTGCCGTCTTTGACTAAAATGCAGTCCATACCACCAACCTGAGCTGCTTGATAGCCTATTTGCGTGTCTTCAAACACCACACAATTTTGTGGTTGAATGTTTATTTGTTTGGCTACGCTTAAAAAAGTTTCTGGGTGTGGTTTACCGTGGCGAACATCACTGGCAGTAACTAATGCGTCTATTTTATCGATTAACTCTGTTTGAGTTAGATGCTCAATGGCATGCGCACGGTCCGCGCCAGTACCTACCCCAATAGGCATTTTGCCATGGTAATAGTTTAATACATCGACTGTCTCAGTAATGATTTCTGGCTGATGGTTTAAGCCTAACCAAAATTGGTGTTTTTGCTTGGCAACTTCATCAGGATCATGACTAAGTCCATATTTTTCATTGAGAAGATCAACAGTGGCAAGTGTTGGTACGCCACCTAAACTATACATATAGTCATAGTCAAACGGATAACCTAATGCATGGCAGGTCAGCTCCCATGCTTGTAAATGAGAGCCCATCGAATCGATAAGCGTGCCATCCATATCAAAAATAATGCCTTGGTATTTTGTGAGATCGAGCATGTGTACTCCAAAGTCTTAGAAAACAAAAGCCAACTTTACTATAAAGTTGGCTTATTTAGTTAACTTAGATCACTGCTGTTATAGGTGATTAAAGCCCACGTTTTAACATGTAATACGCTGCATTGTGGCGTAGCTCTGTTTTGAAACCACGGATGCTGGTATCAGCATCGATAATCATGGTTTCAACACCTGCCATTTCAGCAAGATCAACAATCATATCGGTGGTAACAGCTTGGCTGTACGCAGTGTGGTGCGCACCACCGGCATGGATCCACGCAGCAGACGCCACTGATAGATTCGGTTTTGGTTCCCACAATGCTGATGCAACTGGTAAATGCGGTAACTCAGCCGGTGGCGTTACTGTATCTACTTCGTTGATCAAAATACGGAAACGATTACCCATATCAATTGGCGAAACGTTAATTGCCGCACCGGCTTTAGCGGTAAACAATAAACGACCCACATCACATTTCACCCCAATGGTGTGAGTGTGAACTTCAAGGCGTGGTTTTTGCGCAGCAATTGATGGACACACTTCTAACATGTGAGCACCTAGTACTTGGTCGGTATCACCCATGTTATACGTGTAATCTTCCATAAATGAACAACCGCCTTCACGGCCTTCACCCATTACTTTCATGATGCGTACCATAGCAGCTGTTTTCCAGTCGCCCTCGCCGCCATAGCCATAGCCTTTAGCCATTAAACGCTGCGTTGCAAGTCCTGGTAAACCTGATAAACCAGACAAGTCTTCAAAACAGTTAGTGAATGCTTTAAAGCCACCTTTTTCTAAAAAGCGTTCCATACCAAGCTCTAAACGCGCTTCGTTGCGTAGCATCGATACTTTGTAGTCATCTTGCAACGTTTCATCGCTAATCACATAGTCAGTTTTATATACTTCAAGCTGGGCATCGACTTCAGCATCTGTCACGGTATCAACAACTTTAACGAGCTCAGCTACACCAAAGGCATGCACTTCATAGCCAAAGGTGATTTGTGCTGATACTTTGTTACCTTCTGTAACCGCAACTTGGCGCATGTTATCGCCAAAACGTGCCACTTTAAGTGTTTGGCTCTCAGCCCAACCTTTAGCAGCGCGACACCAATCATCAATTTGCTTTTGCACGTCAGCACGTTGCCAGTGACCAGCCACTACTTTACGCTCTTTACGCATTACAGTACCAATAAAACCAAACTCACGGTCACCGTGGGCACTTTGGTGGGTATTCATGTAGTTCATATCAATATCAGCCCACGGTAGCGCGGCATTGAATTGCGTATGAAGGTGTAACCATGGTTTACGTAACTCGTTTAATCCAGCAATCCACATTTTCGCAGGTGAGAACGTATGCATCCATAATACTAAACCCACACAGTTAGGATCGGTGTTGGCTGCTTGGCACACGGCATGAATTTCTTCAGGCGTTTTCACCGTTGGCTTACACACTAAGTTAACTGGTAAATTAGCTTCGCTATTTAAACCAGCCACAATTGCAGCGCTATTATCTGCAACGGTATTTAACACTTTTGGGCCATATAAATGTTGTGACCCAGTTACAAACCAAACTTCTTTCATTGACGACGGCATATATAAATTCCTCTTGTACTTGTTAGCCACGGTTACTTTGGCCGTAGTAGGCATCTTTACCGTGTTTTCTTAAATAATGTTTATCCATCACAGACTTCTTAAGCGCAGCTGCATTTTGATCAAGCGTGCGAGTTAAGTAAGCCATGCGAGCAATTTCTTCTAGCAGCGCCGCGTGATACACAGATTGCGCAGCATCTTTACCCCAAGTAAACGGTGCATGTCCTGCCACAATCACCATAGGTGCCGCTTTCGGATCACGGTCTTTATAAGCATCGGTAATTTGAATACCGGTCTCAAGCTCATAATCACCATTTACTTGCGCATCAGTAAGCTCGCGGGTGCAGGTAATGTCACCGTGCACATAATCAGCGTGTGTAGTACCAAAACAAGGAATGCTCTGCTTTGCTTGTGCCCATGCAGTGGCATACGTTGAATGAGTATGCGTTACGCCACCAATGTCATTAAAATGACGATACAAATGAATATGGGTTTTGGTATCCGAAGACGGCCGCATGCTGCCCTCAACAATGTTGTTTTCTAAATCAACAATCACCATGTCTTCTGCTTTCATTTGGTCATACGATACACCACTTGGTTTAATCGCAATCACGCCTTTGTCGCGGTCGATTTGCGATACATTACCAAAGGTATAAATCACCAAACCACGACGTTGTAATTCCATATTTGCTTCGAATACTTCGCGCTTTAATTCTGTGTAGCTCATGCTTTTGCTCCATCAACATACTGTGCTAACGCTTGATAGTTAGCATAGAGTTCGTTATAAACCGCAACCCGCTCTGGGTTAGGTAAATACTGATGACATACAGCAGAAGCCATAACTTGCTGAGCATCCGCCACTGTTGCATATTCGCCCGCTGCCACAGCAGCCATAATTGCAGCACCAAGCGCACAGCTTTGCTCGCTTTCAAGTACGTCAATTGGGCAGTTCCATACATCAGCACAAGTTTGCATTACGTAATCTGATTTTTTTGAAATGCCGCCAATCACAACCACTGACTCAATCGGTACGCCTTCACTTTGAAAACGCTCAGTAATGGCGCGTGCGCCAAAGGCCGTCGCCTCAACTAATGCTTTAAAGAACTGCGGCGCATCAGTGCCCATTTTCATGCCCGTCATGGCCATTGCTACGCTTTGATCAGCATCAGGAGTGCGACGACCGTTGACCCAGTCAAGTGCCGTTACATCGGTATTTTTAACCGGTAACGCACTGGCAGCTTTTGATAAATCAACTAAAATTGAGTCTTCAATTTTGTTGATCAAGCTTTGTTCAACGTCGTTTAAATTTGTTAATTGGCGAGTCGGCCATAACATCAGGTTTTTAAACCATGCATATAAATCACCAAACGCAGATTGACCCGCTTCAAGGCCAATCATGCCTGGGATCACTGAGCCATCAACCTGACCACAGATACCTTTAACACAGGTATCGCCAAGTTGTTGTTTTGAAGTAACGGTAATATCACAGGTAGAAGTACCCATTACTTTAGTCAGTACGCCTGGGCGTACATTAGCGGCAACTGCGCCCATGTGACAGTCAAAAGCACCGTAACCTACAACTACATTCTGTGATAAACCAAGTTTATCAGCCCATTGCGCTGTTAATTTACCAGCGACTTGGTCACTTGGTTGGGTTGCTGCATTAAGCGTATCAACCACACCATCTAATAATGGGTCAATATTGCTGAAGAAACTATTTGGTGGGAAACCACCCCATTGCTCATTCCACATTTGTTTGTGGCCCGTTGCACAGCGTCCCAGTGTTAATACTTCTGGGTGAGTGGTGCCACACATCAATGCCGTCATCCAATCACAATGCTCAACCCACGAGTAAGTTGCCGCTTTTACAGCCGCATCATCTCTAAAAATATGTAATGCTTTAGCCCAGTACCATTCTGATGAATAGATGCCGCCCATGTGTGAAAGATAATTAACCTCGTTATTGGTCGCGGCTTTGGTGATCTCATTCGCTTCTTTAATCGACGTATGGTCTTTCCAAAGAATGAACATAGCATTAGGGTTTTCAGCAAATTCTTCAGTCAGCGCTAAAGGCGTGCCTTGGCTATTAATCGCCACTGGCGTTGAGCCTGTGGTATCAAAGCTCATACCTATTACTTTATCCGCAGTTCCCGCAGGTACTTGTTGCCATAGACCATTGACGACCTCAATCAAGCTGTCGATGTAGTCTTGTGGATGCTGGCGAAATTGATCTTTACTTGGATCGCAATATAAACCTTGCGCCCAACGCGGATAATTCACTAAATGGCTAGCCAGCTCTTTACCTGTGGTTACATCAACAAGCAGTGCTCTTACTGAATCAGAGCCATAATCTAAGCCCAATGTATAACGAGACATAAATACCTTTCACTAATTGGATACTAACAATGTTAGTCATTACTGTTATTTGTATGATAATATCAATAATGACGGGTTGTAAAGGTATTATAAAAATATTATTAACAGATTTATTCTGAAATATTCGTGACACCTGTGCCCTTTAAACTAATGTTTTGCACTAATAAAGGGCTTAAACCATGTCATAAGCAATGCTAAAAGCCGTTAATTTATTTTGTATGATGAAAATAGGATGTCTATGTCTAGCCAATTAGAACAATTAAAAACCATGACCACTGTGGTTGCTGATACCGGTGATTTTGAAGCAATCGATCAATATAAGCCGCAAGATGCCACTACCAATCCATCGTTATTGCTCAATGCGATTAAAATTGAAAAATACCGCCCACTGGCTGTTGAAGCCGTTGCTTGGGCTAAGCAACAAACAAGTGACAATGCACTGGTGATCAGCAAAGCTGCTGACAAACTGTCGGTACTAATTGGTGCAAATTTAATGGCTCAAGTGCCAGGGTTAGTGTCTACCGAAGTAGATGCGCGCTTATCGTTTGACACTCAAGCAACTATTGATAAAGCCCTTGAGCTTGTTGCGCTCTATAAAGAGCAAGATATTGATACCTCGCGCGTACTGATCAAAGTGGCGTCTACATGGGAAGGTATTCAAGCAGCAAAAGTACTCGAGCAACAAGGTATTCGCTGTAACCTAACGTTGGTGTTTGCATTTGCTCAAGCTCGTGCGTGTGCTGAAGCAGGTGCTTATTTAATCTCGCCTTTTGTTGGTCGTATTCTTGATTGGTATAAAGCAAACCAAACTGATAGCGATTTTAGCGGTGCTAATGATCCAGGCGTACAGTCTGTTGCACATATTTATAACTTCTTCAAAAAGCACGATTATAAAACCATCGTTATGGGTGCAAGCTTTAGAAACATCAGCGAAATCCAATTACTGGCAGGTTGTGATAGATTAACTATCAGCCCAGGGCTATTATCAGAACTAGCCGCAACAGATGCCCCATTAGCGCGTCAACTGACTGCTGCTACTGAAACAGTTGCCCCGCCAACGCCTATGACTGAGCAAGCATTTCGCTGGGAAATGAATCAAGATGCCATGGCCACTGAAAAACTAAGCCAAGGTATTCGCCAATTTGCAATTGACCAAGAAAAACTAGAAGCCATTCTAGCTGAGCTGATCTAAGCTTCAGTCGTTATATAAAATCAATTCTGCAAATAAAAAAGCCCGCTGATTTAATTAAATCAGCGGGCTTTTTGTTCAGGTAAATTTTTAACCCAAGTTCAAAACAATTAAGCGTCTAGTAACGCATTAGCCTTAGCAACTAGGTTACTCACAGTAAAGCCAAAGTATTCAAGCAGAACTGGTCCTGGCGCTGACTCACCAAAGGTAGTCATACCTAGTACATCGCCATCTTGGCCAACATATTTATACCAAAAATCGCTATGTGCAGCTTCTACCGCAATTTTAGCAACACCAACAGGTAATACACTCTGGCGATAGGCTTTATCTTGCAAGTCAAACTGATTGGTACATGGCATAGATACAACACGAACCTGTTTACCCTGCGCAGTTAGATCAGCTGCTACATTAACCGCTAATTCAACTTCAGAACCAGTGGCAATAATGATCAGCTCAGGTGTGTGCTCGCTATCAACTAATATATAGCCACCTTTAGCAACATTCGCTAGTTGCTCTTTAGTGCGCGGCATTGCTTTAGTACCTTGGCGGCTAAAGATCAATGCACTTGGGCCAGCTTCTTTGATTAACGCCTGACTCCATGCAACCGCTGTTTCAACTTCATCACATGGGCGCCAAGTCGACATATTTGGCGTCATACGCAAATTAGCAATTTGTTCAATTGGCTGATGGGTCGGGCCATCTTCACCTTGACCAATTGAATCATGGGTATACACAAAAATACTGTGTGCTTTCATTAATGCCGCCATACGCACAGCATTACGCGCGTATTCCATAAACATTAAGAAAGTTGCACCAAATGGGATAAAGCCGCCATGCAGCGCAATACCATTCATTATCGCGCTCATGCCAAACTCGCGTACGCCATAAAATACATAGTTACCGGCAGCATCATCTTGCAAGCCTTTCGCGTCAGGCCATAAAGTTAAGTTGGAACCGGCTAAATCAGCGGAGCCTCCCATAAGTTCAGGCAAATGCTCAGCAAAGAAGGTAATGGCATTTTGTGATGATTTACGGGTTGCTATGTTTTGCATATCTTCTTGGCACTTGGCAATGTACTGATCAGCAATTTCTGCAAAGTTGCTCGGTAATGATTTAGCCGTTACACGGCGGTTAAATTCTTTACTCAGCTCTGGGTGTGCTTTGCTGTAAGCGGCAAAGGTTTGTTGCCATGCGCTTTCTAAATCTTGGCCTTTGGCTTGGCCATTCCACTCATTGTATACATCTTGAGGAATTTCAAACGCTGGATGTGGCCAATTTAGTTGCTCACGAACCGCTGCAATTTCATCATTACCCAGTGGTGAACCGTGACAATCATGACTACCCGATTTATTGGGCGAACCAAAACCAATCACCGTTTTACAACAGATAAGCGTTGGCTGATCTGGGTTAGCTTGCGCAGCTTCAATAGCACTGGCAATCGCGGCCATATCGTGACCATCAACGCCACTAATAACCTGCCAACCGTATGATTCAAAGCGTTTTGGGGTATCGTCAGTAAACCAGCCTTCTACTTCGCCATCAATTGAGATGCCATTGTCATCCCAAAAAGCGATGAGTTTACCTAACTTTAATGTACCTGCTAATGAACATGCTTCATGAGAGATACCTTCCATCAAACAACCATCACCTAAAAAGCAGTAAGTGAAGTGATCAACAATATCAAAGTGTGGTTTATTAAATTGTCCAGCTAAGGTTTTTTCAGCAATTGCCATACCAACCGCATTGGCAATACCAGCACCAAGTGGCCCTGTAGTTGTTTCAACCCCAGGTGTATAACCATACTCTGGGTGACCCGGCGTTTTAGAATGCAGTTGGCGAAACTGTTTAATGTCTTCAATACTGACATCATAACCACTTAAATGTAGTAATGCGTACTGCAACATAGAGCCATGGCCGTTTGACAACACAAAACGGTCGCGGTTAGGCCAATCAGGATTCAATGGATTGTGGCGGTGGAAGTTTTGCCAAAGAACAGCAGCAATATCGGCCATCCCCATTGGTGCACCTGGGTGACCTGAATTAGCTTTTTGAACGGCATCGACAGCAAGCATACGGATTGCATTTGCAGATTGAGAACTGGGCAGAGTCATCTGTTACTATTTCCTGTTAATATTATATTATAAATAATATCTCAAAATGTAATATAAATAGCAATCAGAAATCGCCCGAACTCGCTAAAAACAGTTCTTCAGCGCATACAAATGCAGCTCTGCAAATCATTTTCCTAGAACTTAACGATTTGTTGCACAAAAAACAGACAGTGAGGGTAAATGAGAAACCATGAAATAATTTGTAGCTCGTGCTTAGCACGTTAAGCATATCGTCGCCGTAAGCATCCGTAGTGTGGCTTGTAGAAGAGCGCTTTAGCGCCGAATAGTGATCAAAAAACTCGTTTCACTGCCTCGCCACCTAAGCTGCCTGTGTCGTAGGCGCTAAGCTTGCTGGCGCGAAAAAAAACATCGGCGTTTGAATCCATCCATGGAGCTTGGTTACATCGGTCATTGCCTAAATGGATTTAGGTACTTAGATTTTGTCGGGAACAAAAACCTGCCATGACCTCACTTCTTCGCGCTGCACTCTTTACTAGATATGTCGTTTACTTTAGGCGTCCTGCCCTTCGCCATAAAGGTCTGCTTCGCAGTTCCAAAATATTCCCGATATTTTTGTCGGTCCCTCGTCACCTAAGCTGCCTGTGCGGCAGTAAACTCGAAGCTGCAGGGCTGATACTGGTTGTCCGTTTTCTAAGCTGCCTGTGCGGCAGTAAACTGTCGGGTTTAATATCTATAGATTACTGTGACTTTCTAAGCTGCCTGTGCGGCAGTAAACCTAACACTGGGTATGGTTCAGTGACAGTGGGATTTCTAAGCTGCCTGTGCGGCAGTAAACTTTTCAGCTCTACGCTCTGCCTTAGCTTTACCTTTCTAAGCTGCCTGTGCGGCAGTAAACTATAGAATATCAGCATAAAAATAAGTTACAACAAGCCATTAGGTTAAATATTACTATTTTACCTTATCAAAAACGATATGTTATAACCCATTGTTTTTATAGAAAATTTTAAAGAGAAAAAATAAAGGGTTAAAACCAAGGTATCGTGGCAACTTTACTTAATCCATAAGAATCAAACTTACCATCAATAGGTTTATCTTTTAAATCACTAAACGCAAAGAATTTGCGATGCACTTGTTCTGTTGAACCGCTGAACAAATCTAGATAAGGATTATCAGCAGCACCAAGTACATATTTACATTGTTTGAAAAAATGTGTACGTTATTTTGAGCTAAACATGGTGCGGGGTCTATTCTTACATGAAGGTGAGTTTAACTATGTAAGGTATTCACTTTGAGTTTGCTAATCTTAAATTAGCTGAGAGGCTCACAAACAGACTTCCCTTTCTGCCTGAACTATTTGCTTTAGATCAAAAATCAAACATACTTTCTGTGTGCATCTTCAAAAAACATGACCATAATATTGCAATCGTAATTAACTTACCGACATACTTTGTCACGATTTTTCACTAGCTGGGCTTACAGCTCAATGGTAATGTAGGGTTAGTCACGTTTATAAGTATATAAATTAAATAAATATGTGACACGCCATATTGGCCACTATTAAAGGAGAGTATCTATGGACCCGATAACGCAAGTTCTCAACATGTTATTCACTGTTGAGGCGTTTTTACTCATTTTTGTTTTAGTACTGCTAAAAAGTAGTGTTAAATTTGTGCCGCAAAACCGTGCGTGGCTCATTGAACGTTTTGGTAAGTATCAATCAACTAAAGAAGCAGGCCTAAACTTTATTGTGCCGTTTGTTGATCGTATTGCCGCTGATCGTAGTTTAAAAGAGCAAGCGCAAGATGTGCCGTCGCAATCTGCTATTACCAAAGATAATATTTCATTGATTGTTGATGGTGTATTGTATTTCCGTGTTATGGATCCATACAAAGCCACTTATGGCGTTGATGATTATGTGTTTGCCGTTACGCAATTATCGCAAACAACGATGCGTTCAGAGCTTGGTAAAATGGAGCTGGATAAAACCTTTGAAGAACGTGATGTACTAAATACTAATATTGTTGCGGCAATTAACCAAGCCGCAGATCCTTGGGGTATTCAAGTATTACGTTATGAAATTAAAGATATTGTGCCACCGCAATCAGTAATGGAAGCGATGGAAGCACAAATGAAAGCGGAACGTGTTAAACGTGCACAAATTTTAGAATCAGAAGGTGATCGTCAAGCTAATATCAATGTCGCTGAAGGTAAAAAACAAGCGCAAGTACTAGCCGCTGAAGCAGAAAAAGCCGAGCAAATCCTGCGTGCTGAAGGTGAAGCTAAAGCCATTATTGCGGTAGCCGAAGCACAAGCTGATGCACTACGTAAAGTAGGTGAAGCAGCTGATACTGAGCAAGGTCAAAAAGCCATTCAATTAGACCTCGCCTCAAAAGCAATTGCCGCAAAACAAGCCATTGCTAAAGAATCGTCAGTTGTTTTATTACCCGATAACGGCACCGATGCCAGCTCTATGGTAGCGCAAGCGATGTCGATTATTAATACCTTAAATACCAAACAAAAAGGTTAAGCTGTAAAGGAGCAAACTATGGAGTTCATTACCAATAATTTAGCCCAAACACTGATGATCTTAGGTGTACTGGCACTGATAATTGAAGTAGCAGTGCTGGGAATGTCGACCTTTATATTATTGTTTTTGGGTATATCATTATTTGCAACTGGATTAATGATGAACTTCGCGCTGTTAGAAGACTCATTAACCACCGCACTTTGGAGTAACACCTTGATCACCGCCGCATGCGCTGTTTTACTATGGAAACCGCTAAAACGCATGCAAGATAATGTTGATAATAAAGAAGTGAAAAGTGACTTTGCAGAGCTTGATTTTGTGCTCACTAGCGATGTTGATGAGTTAGGTGTTAGTACCTACTCGTATTCTGGAGTGAGCTGGAAACTAAAAAGCCAGCAACCACTAAGCGCTGGCACCCATGTAAAAGTGGTAAAAAAAGAAGTCGGTGTTATGTGGGTTGCAGCAATTTAACCTAGATGTGGGTATAACACTCTGAATATGCTGTATGATTTTTACCATAAAGCCAGCCAAGAAGTTTTTATCGAATTACTTGGCTTTTTTGTAACAAAAAATATTCGCTAAACCCGCACAACTCTTAGCTAAAACGCAATAAATGAAATATAAAACCACGCAATTGTTAACTGACAATGATTAAATTAGCCTTTAAATGTTAAAACAATTAAAGGCTGCAAATAGACGTATGTTTAACTACTATATTTGGACTTGTGTCTCGCTATAAAACTCGCTAGTTTAACCAATCAGATAATAATAAAAACAAAAAGTAACTGTATGATCAGGGTCGAAAATCTTTGCCGTACTTATGGCGCAGGCGAAACGCAAGTCATTGCATTAAGTAATGTTTCATTGCATATTGAAGAAGGTGAGTTTGTCGCCGTAATGGGCGCTTCCGGTTCAGGGAAGTCGACTTTAATGAATATCCTTGGGTGTCTCGATACACCAACCTCAGGCAGTTATTTGCTCTCTGGTGAAAGTATTAAAGAAATAGATGACGAAAGTTTGTCAGCTATCCGTAATAAAAAAATTGGCTTTATATTTCAAACCTTTCACTTATTAACTCGCCTTAGTGCTCAAGAAAATGTGGCTTTGCCACTGCGCTATACCGACACCCCAAAACAGCAAGCCAGTGAGCGCGCTATGGCGATGCTGGATAAGGTTGGCTTGCAAAATCGCGCACACCATAAACCCTTTGAAATGTCCGGTGGTCAGCGGCAACGAGTTGCTATTGCCAGAGCATTAGTAAACGAGCCAAAAGTCATTTTTGCTGATGAACCAACGGGTAACCTCGATAGTAAAACGTCTCATGAAATTATGCAGTTGCTTTGCTCACTCCACCAGCAAGGGCATACTTTGGTCATGGTAACCCATGAAGAAGATATTGCTGCTTATGCTAAGCGAATTATTCGGATGAAAGATGGCATAGTTATAGAGGATAGCGGATGTTAAAAAATCAATGTTTCAAAGCCTGTTTAGGATTATTACTTTACAGCTTAGCTTTCTCAAGCAACGCGCAAAGTTTATTACTCAGTGGTGAGCTAAAAGCCAGCGATAAGCAAATTTTTTATGCTCCAAAATCAGACAATTGGCGAGTACAAGTACAATGGATGATGAAAGAAGGCGAAATAGCGCAACAAGGTGATGTTGTTGTGGTGTTTGATAGTGGCTCGATTGCCAGTGAAATTGAACAAGATGAAGTAAGTTTAGAGGCCGCCGAAGAAGAGCTGCTTAGGATCACCACTAGCAATCAAGAAAAACAAATAGAAGCTGAGTTTAACTTTAAGCGCACTGAGCTTTTACTAGCGCGTGCCCGCATAGATGCTGCTATTCCACACGCTAACTTAAGTACCTATGATTATCAAAAAAATCAGCTCGAACTTGAAAAAGCCCTGATCAATAAACAAAAATCATCCGAAGAACTCAGCCAAGTTAAAACTGAAAATACCGTTGCGCGCAATAAGCAGTTACTGACTATTGAACAACTAAAAACAGACCTTGCATACAATAAAACGCAACTGGCAAGTATGAGCATTAAGGCACAGCGTACAGGGCCCGTTTTATATGCAAACCATCCGTGGAATGGCGAAAAAGCATTTGTCGGTATGACAGCCCAACCAGGCTGGAAAATTGTCGAAATACCGGCCATGAGTGAACTCTACATTGAAGCCTGGGTACACGAAATTGATTATCAACATTTACAACTTGGCCAACAAGCGCAATTGTTATTTGACGCCTATTTACAACAGCCGCTCAATGCGACTTTAAGCGAAATTTCAACTCAGCCAGAAGAACGCCTTCAGTGGGGCAAAGATGCCTACTTTAGAACTCGCTTTAACTTTAACGCTCAGAATTTAAAACTGTTACCGGGCATGAGTGCAAAATTAACAATCGGAGAAGACTCTGATGAATCATAACGTTTTATGCATAATATTGAGTATGTTGCTATTAACTGCATGTAATGACGATGAGCAACAACATTATCTAGTGAAAAAGAGTGATATTGCTATCACGGTTAATGCCAATGGCGAACTGGAGTCATCAACCAGTGCGATCATTGCCCCGCCGTCAGTTGCCCGTATGTGGCAATACCAAATTAAGACTATGCTAGCGGAGAACACCCAAGTTAAAAAAGGCCAAGTGGTGGTATCGTTTGACGACAAACAAGTTCGCGATAAGCTAATCGACAAACAATCTTCATTAGAGCGAGCAAAAAAACAACTCGAAAATGCGCAAAATAAAGAGCTTATCAAAGAGCAAGAACTGACCCTCAGCGTTGCCGAAATGAAAATGAACTACGATAAAGCTAAACGCAAAGCAGAGATTGTTGATCAATCTCGTTCTGAAGTTGAACGTAAAAAGTCACAAATTGATTTTACTATTGCAAACAACGATCTAACGCTTGCTAAAAGTAAGCAAACGTTTCAGCAACAGAGCAAAGAACTAAACTTAAAAATGGTGCAAAGTAAAGTTGCACGGCTGCAAAGTGAGGTAGACGAGTATTTACAAGATATTGAACGCCTTAAGGTAAAAGCCCCAATTGATGGGCTGGTAATTTATAAAACCAATTATGAAGGTGAAAAGTCATCCATTGGTGAAAGTGTGCAATTTGGTCAGCCTGTTATTGAGCTTGCTGTACTTAAAAATATGCAAGTAAAAGCACAAATCGATGAACCCGACAGCGGTAAAATTGCCCCAGGGCAAACCGTTAAAATAACCATTGATGGCAGTAGCGAACTAGTTGTGTCAGGGAAAATAAAGAGTTTGGGTCGTGTATTTAGAGAAAAGTCATATCAAGATAAGCGTCGGATTGTGGATGCCATTGTTAGTATTGATAATATTGACACCAGTGTTATTCGCCCAGGACTTACTGCGCGCTTAGAGATCACCACCGCTCGCTTACCTCAGGTATTAAGTATTCCTTTAACCAGTTTGCAATATGATCAACAAGGTCCCTATGTTACAACCACTGAAAATAACAAACAATTTATAGAGATAAGTCACTTTACCGATAATCTCGCCGTAGTTAAAAGCGGCCTACAACTAGGCGACGAGGTAAAATTATGAAAACGAGCTTTGCACTTAGCTTAATCGTTACAGCTTTATTTATCAGCGGTTGTTCAAAAGAACATGAAATTCAAAACGCGCTTACTTATACGGTTAGTGAACACAGTTTTAAAACTGAGGTTGAAGCCAAAGGGCATTTGATCGCGGCAAATGAAACCCTGATTGTTGCGCCAGCATCAAGCCGTGGGCCACAAACTTTAGCGTGGTTAATGCCAGAATATAGCCAAGTTAAAAAAGGTCAGGTCATTGCTCGTTTTGATGGCGAACAAATGCGTCGGCAAAGCCAAAAAAACACTAATCAAGCGGCTTTAGCAGCGCAAGATTTAGCACAAAAATCAGGAGAAATAGATAAAGATAAGACTATTTTAGAGCACGATATTGTATTGGTTAATGAAGAAAAGCAATTTGCCGAAGATTACTCAATTGAAGATGAACGCATTCGCTCTAAATTAGATATTTTAGAGTCACAACAAAATGTTGAGTTTTTAAATGCAAAACATAACTACTACGACTGGCAAACTGGCCGTTTTGAGCAAAGTGCCACCGGAGAGTTGATGTTATTAAAAATGAAAGAAGACCAATACAAACAAAAATTAGCAACGTTGAACACTAACCTATCATTGCTTGAGATCATCGCCCCTCACGATGGCTTATTAACCCATAGTACTAATTGGCGCGGCGAAAAACCGCGAGCGGGTGAATCCTTATGGCCTGGTCAAAAAATAGCAGCACTGCCTGATGTTAGCCAAATGCAGTTGATGTTATATGTGTCTGAACGTGAAGCAATCGATTTATCCGTAGGTCAGTCACTTACATTCAAACTTATTGCATTGCCTGAGCAGCAATTTCGTGGCGAGTTAATTGAAGTATCACCGTTTCCTAAATCAATAAAACGCGGCGACCCACAAAAATTTTACGAACTAAAAGCAACGATAAATCAGCAAAGTGACGCTTTACGCCCGGGTTTAAAACTCAATGCTACTATTTTAGTGACACCGCAAAGTGAGCGTTTAGTGGTACCTAAACAAAGTGTTTTTACCGAACAAAATGCGCATTATGTCTATGTTGAAGAAGCTGGCGAATTTGTCAAAAAGACCGTTTCATTAGGCAAACATAACCTTAGTCATGTAGAGATCCTCGCAGGCTTAGCTGCTAATGATGTGATCTCACTCATTGATATAAAGGACATCTGATGAAATATTTAACTTTATTTATCGACACCGCCTTAGAGCTTGCACAGCATAAATTACGTACTTTACTGACTTTATTAGGGATGATATTTGGTGTCGGTGCCGTCATTGCTATGCTCAATATTGGTGAAGGTGCTGAACGTGAAGCCATGAAAATGATTGACTCTATGGGGTTATATAATTTGATTGTTAATGGCAAAGAGTTCGATGAAAAAGAACTCAAAGAGCAACGTAAGCATTCGGCCGGTTTAAGCCTGCGTGATGCCCAAGTTGCCCACGACTCGCTGCCTTTTGTTACCGATTTTGCCGCACAAAAAACCATCGAGACGTATCATATTTTTAGCCAATACAATAACAGCGACGCCAATGCCGTAGGTGTAAGCGCTAATTATTTTCAGCTGTCACATTTTCAACTATTTGCTGGGCGTATATTAAATAAAAACGATCAACAACGGTTTGCTCAAGTGGCAATGCTTGGCGCAAATACTGCCAAGCAACTATTTCCGTTAGGTGACGCACTCGGTCAACAAATAAAAATTAACCACTTATGGTTTAAAGTAGTCGGTATTTTACAAGCGCCTTATTTAAAGAAAAAAGAATTTCAAGGAGTCAAACTCGGTAACGAACAAAACCAAGTATTTATTCCACTTAGTACTGCATTACACCGCTTTGAAAGTGGCTTACTTGATAGTGAAGTCAGCAGCTTGAAACTAGCCATTGATAAATCGGTTGATCCAATTGTTGCCGCACAAGCACTGGAACATTTACTGCAAAATCGCCACAGTGATATTGATGATTTTGAATTAGTTATTCCTGCCGCATTATTAGCCCAGCAAAAACAAACCCAGCAAATATTTAATATTGTAATGTCCTGCGTGGCAGGCATTTCACTCCTGGTTGGCGGTATCGGTATTATGAATATCATGTTGGCGACGGTGCTTGAACGCACTAAAGAAATTGGCTTACTGCGTGCTATTGGTGCAACACAAAAAGACATTCGAATACAATTTATTGCCGAGAGCTTTACCATTTCTATTTTAGGTGGCCTACTGGGTGTGGTATTTGGTATTGGCTTGTCTGAAATTATTTCTATGTACTCGCAGTGGGCGGTATCGTGGTCAATGACCGCCATCGTGCTATCGTTTAGTATTTGTGCGTTAGTCGGCCTTATTTTTGGTGTATACCCCGCGATCAAAGCGTCACAGCTTGACCCTATTGAAGCACTGCAAAGTGATTAACTCGAATGTTAGTAGTTAAAGGAGAAAATTTGGTGAGCAACAACAAACACACCCTTGTTGTAGAAGGTGGTGCAATGCGCGGCATATTTGCCACCGGCGTACTTGATGCGTTCTTAGGGGCACAATACCAACCATTTAATCGCTGCTTTGGTGTTTCTGCTGGGGCAACTAATATTGCGGCTTATTTATGCCAACAAGCTAAACGTAATCATAAAGTGATCACTGATTATTCATGTCGACCCGAGTTTATTAATTTAGCGCGCTTTATCCGTGGCGGACATTTATTTGACTTAGATTGGTTATGGCAAACCACCATGGCTGATATTCGTTTAGATCTTGGCACATTTGCAACACAGAACTGTGAATTTTATATTGTCGCTACCGATATAGACACAGCATCAGCGCAATATTTAAAAGCGACAGCAGAGCAAATGGAGCAACAGTTAAAAGCCTCCTGTGCGATTCCTATTGCTTATCGAGATTACCCAGTCATAGATGGTGTTGCCATGACCGATGGCGGTGTGGCTGATTCAATTCCGATCCGAAAAGCCTATCAAATGGGAGCTGAAGAAATCACGGTCGTTTTATCACAACCACTTGGATATCGTAAAAAAACCAGTAAGGCCCCATGGTTTACACGCCGCATTTATAAAAACCACCCGGCACTTGCCAGTGCATCTTTAGCGCGAGCTGATAACTATAATGCCAGTATTGCGTTTATTCATAATCCACCTGCAGACTGTAAAATAAATATCATCGCACCACCGGCTGACTTTAACGTTGGCCGCACCACTAAAAACTATCAAAAGCTCAGCGATGGTTACCAAATGGGGATTGTGGCTGCACAGCAACATTTGCAAAGCATACAGCTATAGAACAATGATTTTATCTATAAAAAAGTGTATGGCAGCTTATTTTTTTTGCTGATGTTGTCACAAAACTGCGCGAACCAAACCTTGTGAAAACGAATAAATTTAGACTGTACCTTGTCATTCGTACTCTATTAATAACAAGGTACACTCATTACAGTGTTATATTTTAAACTCATTTACTTGTTGTTGTAACATACTTGCGAGTAAGGCCAACTCCTGTGATGCTTGTGCGTTTTGCTGTGAACTTTCACTCACTGATGCAATACTAGAACTAAACTCGTTGATGTTACTACTTAATTCATTGGCCACCATTTTTTGCTCTTCAGTGGCTGTTGACACTTGCGTGTTCATATCGGCAATTTCGGTTACCTCTTGATTTATTTCAGTTAAAACTTGTGATGAATATTCTGCATGATCAACACTTTCTTGTGCACTACTTTCAGCGTTGCCCATAGCAACAACAGCTTGTTGAGCCATACCTTGTAGCTTGCTGATCATTTCATTAATACTCGCTGTGGCTTTTTGGGTATTATGAGCAAGCTGCCTTACTTCATCGGCAACAACAGCAAAACCACGACCAGAATCCCCTGCTCTTGCGGCTTCAATCGCAGCATTTAAAGCCAGTAAGTTAGTTTGCTCTGCAACGCCTTGGATCATCATTACAACCTGATTTATATCATTTGTTTGTGTATTAAGATCGTTTATTAATTGTGTATTTGTATTTACTAACTTAGATAACGTTTGGATTGAGCTAATATTATCAGCAACGGCTTGCTGCCCTTGTTGTGCTTTACTATCTGCATTAGTGGCTTTTTCTGATGTGGCCATCGCATTTTGTGCCACTTGTTCAATCGCACTACTCATTTGCGTAATGGCTGTCGCAATCATTGTAGACTGTTGCTCTTGCTCTGTGGCTGTTGAGGCCACTTGCTCACTAATTGAGTTCATTTCTTCTGCCGCAGAAGATAAAGTTAACGTCGCCCCAGATACATCGGTTACTAAAGTATGTATACGTGACAACATATTATTAAAGTTTCGCGCAGTATCTGCAATTTCATCTTCACCAAGTACATTGGCTCGTATTCGCAAGTCAGCATTATTTGCAATTTGCGTAATGGTATCGCGCAGCGCCATCAATGGATTTTGAATTGAACGATAAATAAAATAAGCAATGGCTAACAACAAAAAAATCAACAGTGCTACTGATAATTTCATCACTAGACTTACTAACGCAAAGTTTTCGTCGGCTTGTTTTTTAAAGTGATTCGCTTCATTTAATTGCAGCTCTATTAAAGCTTGATAGCTCGCACTTAACGGATCGAATACATCATATAGATCAGTAACAAACTGCTGTTGAGAGAGTGACTGGAAATCCCCATTGCGTATTTTATTCAACAAATTTTTGAGGTGCGCTTGAACTGGCTTAAGTTTTTGTTCAACAGTATTTACTAAGCTTTTTTCTTCACTGATTAAGTCTGTACTAAGGTAAGTATTCCATTCTTTATCGGCTGTATTTTGAGACTGCTGTACTGCCGCTAATAAATCATTTTGGCTTATAGTCCCGGCTCTAAATTTATGAAGTAAATCAACAATATTAACTGCGTAGTTATCTGACACTGTTTTTATCTGTTTCAATGGTACGATACGGTTTTCATATAAACTGTCAATTCCTTTGACTAACCCTCCCATAGTACTAATTGAATATATGGCAGTAATCGTAAATATTACAACAGGTAAAAGCGCTAATACAATTAAACGGGAACGGACCAAATAATTATTTAACATAGTATTCCAAAGCTACATCTTTAATATTTACAAGTATAATACGTAATTCAAAAGCCTCTACGTTTTTATAATATTTTTTGCAAAAATAAGGTATTATAATTTTGCTATACTAGAGTCATAAAATTTTAAGTTATAGCTCAATGATGAAATTGTATAATTTTGGCGTGCTCTGGTTATTGTTATTGCCTCTGGCGTTTACTAGCTTTGTACACGCAAATGAAGCAATCGTTAATCTTCATTTAGCCAGCCCCAGCAACACCGATACCCCTCGTAATCACTATATTCATGCGCTGTTAACGCTCGCCTTTGCTGAGCAAGGAAAACAGGTTAATTTTATATACTCCATTAGACCAATGAATAAAAAACGCGTGGTGGAAGAGTTGTCAAAAGCAAGCAGTATTAATTTAGCTTGGCTATCGCTCCCTGCTACTAGCTACCCAGATTTACATCATACCTCATTGTCAATTTACCAAGGTTTACACGGCAAGCGATTACTAATAATTAATAAAAATCAACAACCGCGCTTCGCTGAAATATCAACTTCAGCACAGCTTAAGCCTTTAATCGCATTACAAAAGCAAAGTTGGTCTGATTATGATGTACTTATCCGCAATGGCTTCACTGTTAATGGTGAGCTAGATTATAAAGGCATGACTAGAGCACTCGAGACAGGTTTGGCAGATTATTTTCCTCGCTCGGTATCAGCTATTGCCGCTGAGGTGACTAAACTGCAGCATCAAAACTTAATGATTGAACCAACGATCATGTTGCAATACCCGAGTCATTATTATTTTTACACTCATAAACAAAACGATGCTTTACTAATGGAGTTAGAGGCAGGGTTACTAAAACTTCAAAAAAACGGTAAGTTTGCGCAGCTTTATCAACAATTTTTTGGTGAAAAAGAACGAGATCTCGCATTATCATCGAGAAAAGTTTTTCACCTAAATTAGCGACACCATAGCTCACATTACTTATTGCGAGCTAACAACTAAGTCAGTTCACAATAGGGTCAAGCACCCTAATAAAGTAAATACTTAAATTAAGATTGAACTCGCCCAATCCAATTTTGTAAGCTAGCTTATAACTATAGATGAAGGCATCCGCTTGTTTTGCCCTATATACTGAATACTCTCATGGATAAGGTCTTATTATGATGCGTAAATTGTGGCAGGTAGTCGTTTATCTGATGATATTTTGTGTTGGCTTTGTTGCGGGGTTATACACACTGCCAATTTTAACGGCCCCACCATCCCCCAGCAAACTTGAGCTAGCCACACATGCTCAGCAAGCACTTTATAGTGGTGAATTCAAAGCTGACCTCGCAGGCTCCGATGCTTTGCATTATGGTAACGGCCAAGTCAGATTAACCAATGCAATGATCTCTTTTGATGGCACCTTGAGCCCAGGCCCAGATTACCAACTTTATTTAGCTAATCGCTTTATTGATAATGAAGCCGATTTTTTAGCCTATAAAGGCACAATGACAAGGGTTGCAAGCATAAATACATTCGATGGTTTTATAATTAAGGTGCCAGCCGATATTAATATTGCACGCTTTAACACTGTTATTGTGTGGTGTGAGAGTTTTGAACAATTTATAACCGCGGCTCAGTACCAATGAACAAGTACTGGGAAACAACTGCTTTAAAAGCAACAGAGAGTTGCGGCACAGACTATTTACCAGTTTACTTATTATAAAAACACTATCAGCCAACGAACTTAGCGGGTCGGTTCAAAACCATCATAGTGTGGGATATCAGCATTTATTTGCTCCCAATTCGCTTTTGAGCTGACAAAATTATGACTAATTGGCCGCTCTGTAATATCACTATCGAGTATACCCAGACGCAACCTTAGTCTGCTTATATCATCAAGGTTTTCACTGTAAATTGGGCTACCGCATGCACTACAAAAATAGCGGATACGCCCTGGTTTAAATTCAAAGCTGCTTAACCACTCATTGCCTTTGGTTACTTTAAAGTCAACACGAGAGATAAATCCATTGGTTGCAAATGCAGTGCCACTGGCTTTACGACACAACGAGCAGTGGCAATGAATAATGCTCTGGATCGGGCCATCAATTTGCACTGTGACCTTGTTACACAAACAACTTCCTTGATACATGCTAAAACTCTTTAAAAAAATAAGCCTAAATACTAGCACAATTTTTTATCCAAAAAAGCCGCCTTTGGAGAGGGCGGCTTGGGTGAACAAACAGCTATGGGTGGGAGCTGTTATATCAAGAGACTATAATTTTATTTATGCTACGCGTTGCTCTTCACTAGGTGTTTGACGAATTAAGTAATCAAATGCCCCTAGGCTTGCTGTTGCACCACTGCCCATCGCAATGATGATTTGCTTAAATGGTGTGGTCGTTGCATCTCCCGCAGCATATACTCCCGCTAAAGATGTCGCTCCTTTTGCATCTATTATTATTTCGCCAAACTGACTGAGTTCAACATTACTGTCTTTTAACCATTCAGTGTTAGGTATTAAGCCAATTTGCACAAATATACCGGCTAAGTTTAACTGTTTGTTCTCACCTGAGGTGCGGTCAGTATAGCTTAAGCCCGTCACTTTTTTACCATCACCGAGTACTTCTGTAGTCTGGGCATTCTTAATAATGGTGATATTCTCTAAGCTATTGGCTTTACGAATAAGGACGTCATCGGCGCGTAACGTATCTGCAAATTCAAGTACCGTAACGTGCTCAACAATATTAGCTAAATCAATTGCCGCTTCTATACCCGAATTACCACCACCAATAACGGCAACAGGTTTGCCTTTAAATAACGGTCCATCACAATGTGGACAATACGCTACACCATGACCACGGTATTGTTGTTCACCAGCTACGTTCATTTCACGCCAGCGAGCGCCCGTTGCCAGTACTAACGATTTAGTACTGAGCACAGCTCCGTTTTCAAGCGTGATTTCATAACCATTTTTATAACTAAGAGCGACGGCTCGTTGATTATGCATGACATCTACATCGTACTCTTTAACATGCTCTTCAAGCTGAGCTACGAGCTTAGGCCCCTCGGTTGCTTTAATAGATATAAAATTTTCGATTGCTAGCGTATCAGCTACTTGTCCACCAAACCGGTCAGCAACAATGCCCGTATTTAAGCCCTTACGTGCTGAATAAATTGCTGCAGATGCACCAGCAGGACCACCACCTACGACAAGCACATCAAATTGTGATTTTTCATTGAGAGAAGCGGCTTGGCGCTCTGCCCCTTTACTATCAACTTTATTTAAAATATCAGTTAAGCTCATCGCACCTTGGCTAAAGGGCTGGCCATTTAAGTACACCGCGGGTACTGCAAGTATATTTCGCTGCTCTACTTCATCTTGAAATAATGCCCCATCAATCATAGTTGCTTTGATGTTGCTATTATTAGCAGCCATTAAATTAAGCGCTTGTACGACTTGCGGGCATGTTTGGCAACTTAATGAAATATACACTTCAAACTCAAGTGGCTGAGTCAGTGACTTGATTTGGTCAAGATCTGCAGCCGACGCCTTACTCGGATGCCCGCCCGTATGTAACAACGCTAATACCAAACTGGTAAACTCATGCCCCATCGGCACACCAGCAAAGGTAATTTGGCTATCTCGAATAGGTGAAGATACCGTTATTGATGGACGGCGTACGCCACTATCTGGATTATCTCGCACCAAAAATTTGTCGCTCAACGACGCAATATCGTTGGCTAAATTGTCAATTTCTATTGATTTTTTGCTGTCATCCAAGGCGATAAGTAGCTCAACAGGATCAGCAATAGCTGCAAAGTGACTTTTTAATTGATTTTTAATGTTGGTATCTAACATGACTTACCCTTGTTTTAGCAAAAATGCCCATCATCACGCTAATGTGCTTAATAAAATTGTGATGATGAGCCTTCAAGCATATTAATGCTTTGTAATAGTAGATTTAAATTTTGCCAACTAAATCAAGCGATGGTGCTAATGTTTCTTCACCTGGCTGCCAAGAAGCCGGACATACTTCACCATCATGAGTCGCAATGTATTGTGCCGCTTGTACTTTACGTACTAGTTCTTTGGCACTACGGCCAATACCTAAATCATGTGTTTCAATGATTTTGATTTCGCCCTCAGGGTTCATTACAAACGTACCGCGAAGTGCTAGGCCTTCGTCTTCGATCATTACACCAAAGTTACGTGTAATACGTCCTGTTGGGTCACCGATCATAGGGTAAGTAATTTTACCAATAGTGTCTGATGTATCGTGCCATGCTTTGTGAGTAAAGTGAGTATCAGTCGATACGGAGTAAACCTCTACACCCATTTCTTGTAATTGCGCGTAGTGATCTGCAACATCACCCAGTTCCGTAGGACATACAAAGGTAAAATCAGCTGGGTAGAAAAAGAAAATAGACCACTTACCTAAAACATCTTGTTCTGATAGTTCAACAAAATCACCATTGTGGTAAGCCGTTGCATTGAAAGGTTGTAATTTAGTGTTAATTAATGAAGTGCTCATAGTATTCCTCATTTGTTTATTTAAAGTGTAAACAACGCAGGTTGCTGCGTTGGCTTGAGTAATACAATAAGGTGTAAATAAAAATTAATAAAATTGATTGTTTAGATTAATTCAATCGATTTTATTGACTGAAGCGGTCATTGTCATCTGGACAGATAGGGCTAAAGCTTTTTTTGCGTCTAATGTTACAATGCTCACTGAAAAATATCGCGAATACGTATTTTTAGTTAATTTTGGGGTAAGCCATGAATAAATTCATCAATCATATCCAGTTAGGCTATTTAGGCTTATTGCCCTTTTTAGCGTGTGTCGGTTGGCCGTTATTAGTCGGTAGTAATAACTTTAATATGCAGTTTTTTACTTTTTATAGTATTGCAATTTTGGCTTTTATGAGTGGTAACTTATGGCACGCTGGACAACAGAGTTATCGAGATGCGATTAAGGCTATACTACCGATTTTACCGCTTGGCTTTTTAGCTTTTTTACCACAACACATAACCTTGGCTTGGTTAGCGGTTAGTTTTTGGCTGGTATTACTATTTGAAAAAACCAGCCCGCAATGGCAAAGCTACCATGCTGATTATCAAAAAATGCGCTTTGTATTAACCTCAGTGGTGTTTGTTTGCCATATATTAGTAATAGGCATTAGTTTATACCCTAACTAGCTCGCCCTTTAAAACGGATTAATGTACCATCCGTGCACTGCTTTTTGAGGAACTAAAATGATAGACCAATTGCGCCAACAGCTTGATCAACTCGGTGAAAACTATGTTGAGAAAAGCGCTCAATTCAAAATTAAAGTGATCCCTTTTTTTTGTGCTATTCAAATCAAGAAAGATCATAAGAGTGAAGGCCGATTATCGTTTTATTCTAATCAATGGCTTGAAATTGCACTCGTGGTACTCTTTTTACTGTTTGGCTTAATGCTCTTCGATCCTGACGCAGGCTTTACTCATGGCCCTATTCATATTGCGTTTGCAGTATTAATCACGTTTAATTTAATTATCAAACAAATCGCGATTGAAGGACTAAAGACTCGCTTAGCGTTTTTACGTTTAATTGATCATGATGCTAAAAACACACCACTAGAATAATTGAATTAATGTATTTAAATCCTAATTGGCGGATCCTTACCGTTGGCGATGGCGACTTATCGTTTTCTCATGCTTTATCTACTGATCTAAAGCCGGCCAAGTTAGTTGCTTCTACCTATGATAGTGCAGCCACGATCACCTCCAAATATGCTGATAACGCACTAAATGCACTGCAAGATCATCACATTACGGTACTTGATAGTTTTGATGTGACTGACCCACAAGCCTGGCAACGCTTAAATGGCGAGCTATTTGATGTGGTGATTTTTCAATTTCCGCTTATTCCTGCTTTTGTCGGGGAGAGTGCTTATCGTGAAAACACCCAAACAACCAGTATGAACACCCTCAACCGGGCTTTGCTACACCAATATATTAAATATGCCACCAGCTATGCTCTTGATAACAATGGCCCAATGTTGTGCTACATCACCTCAAAAGATGTTAAACCATATCGTGAGTGGAATATTGAAGGCAGCTTAAATTATGGCTTAGCATCACTCTATATCGGCCAAATGCCATTTGATATCAGTCCTTTCCCTGGCTATAAAATCCGTAATGTTGATCGTGACAAACACGTAAAAGACACCAGTGGCACCACTTATGTATTCAGCCCCAAAGAAACGACTGAACTCCATAATCGATTAACTATACCAAGCTACTTAGCAGTTGATAGCTGTTCGCTGTGCCGAGTAGGTCCATTTCAAGCCAGTGAAGATAAACAAAAACACCTATTAGCTAAAAAGCACCAACAAATGTTAGGCTTTGAGGCAGACTGGCAAGCTTGGCTTGCACAATTCAACAATCAGGAGTGACCATGAATTTTGTGATAGTCGGCACTAATTTTATTAGCGATACTTTACTTGCAGCGGCTAAAACAGTCAGTGAGTTTTCATTATATGGCGTATGTTCGCGAGCCGAACAAAGCGGTCATGCATTTTTAGCTAAGCACGCTATAAAAAATGCAAAAGTATTTACGACTATTGAGCAAGTATGCAGCGACGACAGTGTAGACGCTGTATATATAGCAGCCCCCAATAGTTTGCATAAAAGCTATGCTGTGGCCTGTTTAAATGCAGGAAAACACGTGTTAGGTGAAAAACCTGCAGCAGCAAATAGCCAAGAATTAGCCGCGATAGTGGACGCAGCAAAACAAAATAATCGCCTTTATATGGAAGCGATGATGACCACTCACTTGCCTAACTTTGCCGTTTTACAACAAGCCATTGCCAAAATTGGGACGCCACGTAAATACATAGGTCAGTATAGTCAATATTCATCACGCTATGATAAATACAAAAATGGTGAGCGCCCTAACACCTTTTTGCCAGCATTCGCTAATGGTGCGCTCGTCGATTTAGGGGTTTATCCGCTATATATCTTGATTGCACTTTGGGGTGCACCAAACACGGTAAAAGCCAGTGGAGTATTACTTGAAACAGGGGTAGATGGTGCTGGTGATGTATTACTAAATTATAGTGATAAGCAAGCAGTGATCAGTTATTCAAAAATATCTCAAGGTGATAATTTTACAGAAATCCAAGGTGAGCTGGGCCGTATCAGAATTGAAGCCGTTTCGTTATTAAAACAGATACAATTTATTGCTAATGATGGCAGTGTTGAAGAATTATCACAGCCATTTGATGAACACTTTATGCGCCACGAAGTTGCCCATTTCATTACAATTGCCAACGCAGGACAACTCGAATCACCTATCAATACCCATCAACTAAGTATCAATGTGATGGCTGTACTTGATAAAGCAAGACAGCAACTTGGTGTTATTTATCCAGCCGACCGACTATAAGCTACAAAATATTATTCACGCAAAACAACGCCTCAATGCTTTGAGGCTTGTCAATGTTGTTGTCACTTTTATCATACTCTTGCAATCTGCTCACTAATTTAATGCGTATCCAAATCTTCCTAGTTTGCAAATAAAATTCATGAATTCTTTAGTTAATTGAAATTATATTCTATAGTTATTTAGCATTATTATTAAATCGCATCAGAGGCAATTTTGACAATAAGATTAATGCTAAGAACTGTTTTTGCTCTAGCAATCACAATTGCAGCAGGGCTACTCATTATCATATTACTGTTAAAAACAGGATTATCTGATAGTCAACAATCAGCTCAGCAACGCTATCAGCTAAGTCATTTTGCTAAGCTGTCGGCCTCCAACTCTATCGAGCTAACAGAACTCGCCCGACAATATGTTGTCACCCTACAACCTAGCTATAGAAAACAATACTATGAACTTGTAAATCAAATTGAAGGAACTGAACCCTGGTTAGACGGTCGTAAAAAATCTTATATTGATCGCTTAAAAGAATTTAATGTAAATGAACAAGAACTTGCTTTGCTAAATAAATCTAACTCGCTCTCTTTGCAGTTAGTCAACACTGAAGAACAAGCTTTTCAATTGGTAAGTAGTTTTGCTGGGCAATCACCATCATTATTAAATACGAGCGAATCAAAACAGTGGGTACAGGCAATAGGACTGCTAACCGATAAGGGATATATGGATGAAGTAGCTAAAATACAGACACCGGTGCAAGAATTTTTAGCTGCGGTAGAAAACAGCAGCTTGCAAGAAGTAATGAATAATAACAATCGTGTTGCTAATTTAAGCCTTATTAGTATTGTGATGGTATTAGTTATAATCACTATTTTAATTTTATGCTACTTACAGCTTGAGAAGCGCGTAATAAAGACAACCACGCTATTAGTCAATGAAGCACAACGAATCGCCAATGGTGATTTAACGCATAAAATTGCTCACTCCGGTAACGATGAAATTGCAGAGTTATCAGCCAGTTTTAATATTATGATCGATAAACTATCTACCTTACTGTCAGAAATTAACTCGCAATCCCAACAAGCCCAAATTGCTGCAAACGAGCTAGATTCTATTGCACAGCAGGCAAGACAGCTTAATGACGAGCAGAGTCAAGCAATTGAGGTGATCTCAAGTTCAGTATATGAAAACTCCACCGCCGTCAAAGAAGTATCAAAAAACTGCTCTGAAGCGGCTCAAAACGCAGGAGATGCAGATGCTAAAACACAAGCAGGGATCGATGTCGTTAATCAGAGTATTCATTCTGTCGAATCGGTTGCTGAAATATTAACCGAGTCAATTAATGATTTAAATGATCTCGAATCTTCAGTTAACGAAGTAGCGGTGATCTTAAATGTGATCAGCAATATTGCTGAACAAACTAATCTATTAGCACTTAATGCTGCAATTGAGGCCGCACGAGCTGGCGAACAAGGTCGAGGTTTTGCCGTCGTTGCCGACGAGGTAAGGACATTAGCGAGCAGAACACAAAGCTCAACAGTTGAGATACAACAAAAAATCAATAGCTTACAGTCTGCAAGTAACGCTGTAACCGAACGGATCCGTAGCAGTGATACGCGGGTTAAAGACGCAGTATCAAACTCAGAAAAAGTGGGCTCAATGCTCAAAGAAATAAGCACCCAAGTGCGCTTAATTTCAGATGCAAACCGAACCATTGCAGCTGCATCCGAGCAACAAGCACAAGTAACCGAAGATATAGCTGAACGCTTAACTGGTATTCAAGATGCCAGTATGCAGTCGAAGTCGCAAACCGCACAAATTTCGTCTTCGTCTAGTGAACTCGCGCAAGTTGCGATTAATTTAAATACACAAATAAATAAGTTTAAATTAAGTTAACGGATCTCTGGATTAAAAACCTCAGGCTTTTATACAGCAACAGCCTAAGGTTTTAGAGTAGCTAAAAACGATAAGTAACTGAAGCACCTAATGTTTGTGGGCTAACAACAGAGACATAACCAGTTGGATACCTGCCACTTACAGGCTCTACACTGGTATAACCTTGTTCATCAAAGGCATTATTAATATAAGCGCTAATTAACCAATTCATTGTGTCATAGCTTATTGTAGCGCGAGTAATAGTGTAATCACCTGCCATGCGCTCTTCACTGTTAGTAAGATCACCGTAATACTCATCGACATAATTTGCACTGACATTGATTTTAAGGTTGTCAGTAAACCAATGAGACAGACCTAAACTGGCTGTAAATGAAGGGGCTGAATTAAGTTCGTTACCAACCGCTTCAGAATACGTTGTAGATGCGTCAATTTTTGTTTTTAACAATCCTAGACCAGCATGTAACTGCCATTGCTCACCTAACATACTGTAAGCCTCAAGCTCTAAACCATAACTATGAGCGTCATCGATATTAGTAATTCTACGATCTGAACTTAATGCCTGATAACCGTCAAAGTTATTGTAAAAGACATTTGCACTGATATTAATGTCGCCGTTATTTAATACACTACGTGTGCCTACCTCATAGGTATTAACAGTTTCTTCATCATAGTAATAATAATCTTCAGCATTAAAGTCGAGTGCACCACCGCCGGAATTATAACCACGCCGCGCACTGGCTGATAAAGTAGTTGCCTCGGTAACTTTGTATTGAATAGCTAAGGTAGGTAATTTAATAGTATTAGAATCATCTAGCTGTTCAGCTAAGGTATCGCCTCTAAATGCCATGTTAAAGTTACGAAGTTGACTTTCATGTTCAACCCGCAAGCCACCTGTTACTATTAACTTATCTGTTAGGTTGAAGCTTGCCTCTGAGTAAATAGCTATCGAATCACTGCTATCATCACCAAAATAATCTGTTGCTCCAGTACTGTCGAAATCTTGATCTCGATCGAAATAAGCTAAGCCAATAAAACCTGAGTAAAAATCACTACTAAGACCGAAGTTTAATTTACCATCAATGGTAATATTTTTTTCATCCATAGTAACATCAGATTCTGCTGTTGCTAGCGGCTCATAAGCATCAAACGCCCAATGATAATCCATATATGCCACCAGCAGATCCACAGAGAAGTTCTCATCAATCTTATATTCAAAATCGATTTGTGTTGTATCTGAATCTGTATCCATTATACGTTGAAACAGTGGTAAATAATCAGATGGGTTGTCACCTTCATAATAATGACGACCAGAATTTCCTTTTTCACTGTAGTTTGAATAACTTAGTTGAATTGATAGATCATCAAATGGAGTATAAAGTAATTTTGCTCGGGTGCTTGAGGTGTTTAATTTATTTAGATCGCGATCTGTCGGATTTGTTTCATAGACAGTTGGGTTACTGTAAGTTTCACCATCAACATATTGAGTCGATAACCTAAAAGCAAGTACATCTTCAACTAATGCACCGGAAACAACGGCTGCGGTGTCAAGGTAGCTATCTTGATTGCGGTAACCGACTCGCACTGCGCCTTCAAAGTCTTGAGTCGGTGCTTTGGTTGTCATATAAACAGCGCCAGCAATGCTATTACGACCATTACTTGTTGATTGTGGACCTCGATACACTGCTATTTGCTCCATATCCCACAAACCAGTATCACCGGTTAAATCAGCGACAAACGGCTGACCTACACCGTCAACTAACGTTGATACTCGCGCTTTAGAGCCACCACTAAACGAATTAAACCCTGTTGCTCCACCGTTACCTGACACACCACGCATATCAGGAACTGACCCCGTTAACACCACTACATTCGCCATTTCTGCAAGCGCTTCTGAAACAGATGCTAGCTGACCATTTTCTAATAACGACTTATCGACGACCGCAACTGAGGTAATAGTGTCTTTAAGTGATTTTGCTATTTTTTCACCCGTAACAACGATAGTATCGATTGATTCGCGATTACCCTCATCATCTGCTAATACCTGAGCTTGAGTAAATAACAGCGCGCTGGCAATAAGCAGTGAAAGCTTATTGCGTTTAAATAAAGCAGCCAAAATAATTTCCTTTTTTTGAGACATTTTAAATTGCGCGAAAAAATACCATATCAACTACAGTATTGCAATTGAGTTTACTTATCATTTAGAATGGCATTAAAAATAAACTATTATTGCTCTTATGTCTCAATTTACCGTTATTGTTATCTTACTCATTGCTATAACTGTGCTCTACTGCAGTAATCGCCATCAAAGATTACTTACTAAACCTATTTCTAAACACTGGCGTACACTTGCGCTAATGCTGTTTATAACTGCAATTATCATTTCTTTTTCTACACTGTCTAAATTAGCAGCAAGCTTCTTTATTATTTTAATACTGATGCTCGCTTTAATGGTCATGCCATTTGCAAGCTTAATTAAAGTGAAAGGGCTAAGAAATGACATCTGAGCAAAGACAAAAAATTCAACCAACTTGGCTTGGTAAAAGTTTAGCTGGTGTATTGCTGGGTTTAGCGCTGGCTTATATTCTGATTGCTTTTTTTGCTTGGTACGGCCCAGGCGGAATTGATGCCCAAGACAAGGTTCAATTTAATATGTGGATGATCCCGATTTTATGGCTCACGCTCTTTAGTTTTACTTATTTATTTAATTCAGCGAGGCAAGCTTGGCTCATACTCGGTGGAGCAAATGTTATTTTGTATAGTTTATTTTTGCTGTTAAGGGGTGGATTATGAAAGTAAGAGCCGATATTTTACGCACCTACCAAGGTGTGCATACATGGACGGGGATCATTGCAGGTTTAGTACTTTTCATCGGCTTTTATGCTGGTAGTTTGACCATGTTTAAACATGAAATCCAACAATGGGCAGAGCCAACTACTGCACCACTTACCGATCCCACTACTACAAACTATCAAAGCTTAGTCGACAAAGCCATCACTGTTTATCCTGAGCAAATGGCAAAAGGTTTTGAACTCGACCTTTTAACAACAGCTGCGCCACTGTCGTGGTATACACAAGGTCAAGCTCGTGGCATGCACCTAGATAATCAACAGCAAACAGCATATCTTGATGAAGATCAAAAGCTGATAATTGCTGATCAAGCAGAACATAAACTTGCTGATTTAATCGATTACCTACACCGTACCGCAGGCTTTATTGGTGAAATTGGCCACGACCAATCTGGCGTTTACATTCTTGGTATTGCTGCAGGACTGTATTTTTTAGCCTTGGTGTCCGGTGTAATTATCCTTTTACCAACACTGGTAAAAACATTTTTTGCGCTGCGAAAAGAAAAAGGCCCGAGTCGCTTTTGGTTAGATAGCCATAACCTTATTGGCGTTGCGAGTTTGCCCTTTCATTTGATCATTGCGTTTACTGTTATTGTATTTGCTTTTCACGACTTAATTTATGATGGTTTGGCCCAGTTTTATGGTGACAAACCACTATTTGAGCGTCCCCCAACCGCAACACACGCTTATAACATCAGCGAACTGAAACGTATTGATACACAAATACTAGCGGCTAAGGGCTATGCTACAGGCTATGAGCCAATACATATTAGCTACAGTCGATTGAATTTAGCGTCCCCTTCCGCTGTATTTAAAATGAGTAATGATTCTGCAGTGGTACGTGGACCTGATACGGATTATTTATTTATGAACCCGTATACTTTAGAGATCAGCGGATCAACTTACCCACAGGGTGAAGAAAGCTTCTGGGGCAATTTTGTCGCGAGTATCTTTTCACTGCATTTTGGAACATATGGCGGTGAGTGGGGTCGCTGGGCTTACTTTATAATGGGACTATTCGGCGCATTGCTTTTTTATTCAGGCAACTTATTATGGATAGACAAACGAATGAAAAAAGATGCAAATAAAACCGGCACACATATTATGGCAAAGTTAACGATTGGCGTGTGTTTAGGATCCATGCTCGCTGTTGTTGCAGTATTATTGTTAGCAAAATGGAGTAACATACTGATAAATAACATTAATAACCATTATATGCAGTGTTATTATGTTGTTTTTTTTATTTCCTTAGCCTACTGCTTTACACTAGGCGCTAACAAAGCAAGCTATACTGGCTTAATAACATTATCGATTTTAACCGTATGTTTACCCATCTCGAGTGTTATTCAAGGCCTGAATAATTTAGCTCTGCTCCCCTATTACGAAAGCTATTCTGTTGATTTTATAGCCACACTTTTCTCAGTTATGTTTTTCTTTATCGCTAAACGCTTAAAGCAAAAACCCCTTAAAGATAAAGTAATTCTGGATCACAAAACAATAGAGTTCATAAGGTAAATAAAGGCTCACGCATTGTTTAATACGTGAGCCTGCATCACTTAATGGCTGCTATTTATCGCAAATATATTAAATTGTTACATTAATCTGTACACTCTGCAGATAATTTCCTTTTTCATTTTTTATACGTTATGTCTCGAGTTATTTCTCCTTTTTTCATTGCTGTTATATGTGTATTACTTGCCATGGTGACTATTCAGTCAGGCGCTTCAATTGCTAAGCAACTATTTCCATTAATTGGCCCTGAAGGGACAACCGCACTTCGTTTAGGTTTTTCAGCAACGATATTGTGCTTAGTGTTTAAACCTTGGCGCGCCTTTCCGCCACTGGGTCAACGCATGCCAATTATTGTTTATGGCTTATGCTTAGGCGGTATGAACATTTTTTTTTACTACGCCATTGCGCGTATTCCATTGGGGATTGCGGTCGCCCTTGAATTTACCGGCCCGTTAGCGGTAGCGCTGCTATCATCGCGACGTAAGCGAGATTTATTTTGGGTCGCCTGTGCCATAGCGGGGATTGTAATGTTGCTCCCGGATATGAAAGGTGAAGAAAGTCTCGATCTACTGGGCGTGATTCTGGCACTGGGTGCTGGTGCATGTTGGGCTGGCTATATCTTATTTGGCAAAAAAACGGGGAATCAAAGCTCTGGCGGGATGACTGTTGCCCTTGGTATGAGTGTCGCGGCGCTTATATTAGTGCCTTATGGTGCTATTTCTCAAGGTGGTGCACTACTAAGCTGGGAAGTGATCCCTTTAGGTTTATTGGTTGCTATTATGTCAAGTGCCCTACCTTATACGCTGGAAATGGTTGCACTGCGTAATATGCCTGCACAAGGGTTTAGTATTATGATGAGCTTAGAGCCCGCTATTGCGGCACTTGCTGGCTTTATAATTTTAGGCGAGTTATTAACTCTTTGGCAATGGTTAGCCATTCTTTTGGTGATAGTTGCATCGGTTGGCAGTTCAATGTCTACAAGTAAAGACAGCAACTAACAAACCAAAAAAGACGTAAAAATATTAGTTATAAAGCTAAATGTTGATTTTGATCAAAGGGGAGTAACGTGTTTAGACAATACGATTACCCCCTGCATTTTTTGCAACATACATTGCTTGATCTGCATGTTGAATAAGTTGTTGTTCATTCTCGCCCATTTCAGGATAACTGGCGATACCGATACTGACTGAAAGCTGTAATGTATGTTCATCTATCACAAAAGCTTGTTCGCACTCTTTGCGGATTTTTTCAGCTGTTTTTTGTACGTCTGAGCGTAAGCTAATCCCATGAAGTAAGACTAAAAATTCGTCGCCACCTAAGCGCCCAACAGTATCAGATCCTCGAATACACCCTTGCAGCCGAGCTGCAATTGCTTGCAATAATCGATCACCACATTGATGCCCATATGAATCATTAACTTCTTTAAAACCATCAAAATCTATAAATAGTAGCGATAATTCAACTTGCTGTCGGTCAGCTTTCGTTAATGTCGATTGAATTCGGTCAAGTAACAGCATGCGATTGGGTAAACCCGTTAACTGATCATGTCCCACCATATGTTGTAATTGCTTTTCAAATTTTTTGCGCTCGGTGATATCATGAGCAACAGCAATTCTGAACTGATGTGAATCAGACCAGCGGACAGACCATAATATATGCACCACTCGCCCGTCTTTTCTCACCCAACGATTTTCAAAGCGCGGTTTAGAGCCCCCAGATAATAACGTATTTACTGCGTCAAGCGTGATCTCAATATCTTCTTTATAAACAAAGTCGAGCATTGGTTTACCAATTACTTCGCAAGGCTCGTAACCAAAAATGTCTTTAAAAGCCGCGCTCACAAAAACAAATACCCCTTGCTTGTCAACCACGCAAACAGCGTCAAGCATCAGTTCAAGTACATCCGAGAGACAAATCACACCACTATTTTTCATTCAACTCCATGCCTCAAACAGTAAAAATACAGTCTTTATTATTTATTTACAGTACCCATCAGTTAAGCAATCAATCATTGCGTAATAGTGTATAACGTATCTTAGGATACGGTTCATTGCTGTTGAGAGCTATAAAGAAATAATAATATATTGCGATAATAAAACTAATCATAGTGCGTTTTATAAAATACCACATTAAAAAACATACAAATATTAGGCCACGTTATGTTTCTCTGTTAATAAACTAGCTTATTTCTTTAGTTTTGTTCTTTCCTACAGCATTAACTACCGCTTCCTCAATCGAATGTAGTTTAAAAGGCTTTGAAATAAACATATCCATGCCAGCTTCTTTGCACGCAACTTTATCGGTAGATGATGTATTTGCAGTTAATGCCACTATTAAGGTATCTGCATAAGGACAAATATGTTGTGCTCGCAAAATTTTAGTGGCCTCAAGTCCATCCAGCTGCGGCATCACGCAATCCATAAAAATAAGATCGTATTTTTTTTGCTTACACTTTAAAATTGCGTCTTCGCCATCAACTGCAAAATCGGCTTTAATATTTAATTTTTCAAGCGAAGCGTCCAGTACCAATCGGTTTATTTGGTTATCATCAACAACTAAAACCGATAAATTAGTTGCCGCTATGACAACGTTTACCCGAGGATTATTTTCGATTTGTACTGCGCCGACTGCAAGTGGGATATCCACGATAAATGTCGTACCCTGATTAAAAGTACTATCAACCGTTATTGTCCCCCCCATAAAATCAATCAATTCTTTTACGATTGCCAAGCCTAAGCCGGTACCACCTTTACTCTTTTTGGCGTCTATTTCTTGTGTAAAAGGTGAGAACAATGAATCTAAAAATGAGTTGGTCATCCCCCTTCCGCTGTCACACACTTCAAGATGCAAGGCTAATTTATCACCGACTACATTCACATCAGCATTAAATTTTACCAAGCCCAAGCCTTCGTCAGTGAATTTTAACGCGTTACTTAATAAGTTTGACGCAATTTGGCTCAGCCGAGCATTATCGCAATAAGCCCAACAGTCATCTGCTATCGTTATATTTGTTTGAAAATCAACCTTACTATCTCTAAACAATGGAATGTACAACGAAGCAAGATCAACAAAAATTGTTTTTAATAAAAAATGATTTGGTTCGAGTTTTAACTCACCGTGGTTTATTTTTGAAAAGTCGAGCACTTCGTTAATTATACTCAGTAAAATATCCGCGCTACGCAAAGCTATCTTTAGTTTTTCAACTCTCTTATCTTCACGGCGCTCACCTAATAGCGTAGTTAACATTCCGGTTATGCCGTTCAATGGTGTCCTGAGTTCGTGACTTATTTTAGCTAGTAGCATGCTTCTATCTTCTAACATACGCTCTGCTTCTGCTTTTTTATTTTTTAACTCTTCGCGAAGCATGACCGATTCAGTCACGTCTTGTAAGGTACCAAATAACCTCACACATCGACCATTTAATAATTCAGCTTCACCAAATGTTGATACCCACAAAGTCTGTCCATTAGCGGTAACAAGTTCGAGGTCGAGATGCCATTTCTCGCCACTTTGTATTGCAGAGTGCACTGCATTAACGATGCTTTCTCTGCTTTCTCCTGCTTTAAAAAATTCAGTCGCAGCATTAAGATCAGGAACATAGCTATCACTAACTTGGTAAATACGTCGTGTTTGCTCGCTCCAAGTGACTTTATCAGTGAGTAAATCAACTTCCCACGTGCCAATATTTGCTACAGCCTCTAATTTTAACAGCGTATTGTTGTTTTTAATAAGCTGTTCATTGGTGATCTTGCGGGCAAACTCAGCACCCAGCCATTGTGCAAATAACTCAACATAGTCATGGGCTTGTTGTGAAAAGGGAGTTGATACAGCCGGTGATGAAAAGTTAACTGTACCGAATACATTTGAACCGACTTTTATTGGCGCCCCAATATAAGATTCGAGCTGGAAATTTAGGTAACATGGGTGGTTTGCAATGCGACTACTCGACGCTTTATGAAAAGTAAGCGCGGCATTTGCTGCGAGTGTATGTACACAATAAGTGCCTTCTAAATCAAACGTTGTACCAGAAGCTAAAGAATTATCAGGTGTTATAACGTAGAGCACGGTATAAATATTTTGTTCAATTTTACTAACAATCGCGATATCTAAATTAAATACATCAAGCCCAAACTTGAGCAAACTATGCGTTTTCTCGTCAAAACTTTGACTTTGATCAGATACAATATCATGGAAGCTTCGAAGGAAATTCAAATAAATACCTCGTATTATTTTGCATAGCGACAGATGCTATAGCTAAAAAATCTTATCTAACCACTTCATATTGGTTAATTATTATAGCGTGTAATTAAATATTTACCTTACTAAGGAGACTGACCTTTCGGGATTAAAATTTGTTCAATTTAGGTTTAACACTTAGAGCATAGTATGTTTGCCAGTTATGCTGCGTTATCGCCTATTTATGGGGAATTACCACACTACATAAGCTCAGCCTAGCCTAAAAGCCAAACACATTGCTGCAAACTTCGAAATAGAAACACACGCTACCCTAACTTTAGAGTAGAAACTTTTCATCAGCAATAGTTTATTTATATTTTCAGTTAGTTATAAAGCTCCATTTATAAAATAAGGCCTCAATTGAGACCTTATTACTTAACCTAAGCAGGGGTTACTAAGTGGTATGCATTAAAACTGCCACCCGAGCGATGCCCAATAACGGCGTCCGTCTTCGACATAACCATATTCATTCTCAGTGATATCTTTATCAAATAGGTTATAAATACCAAAGCCTAACTTTACGCTTTTAGTCAAAACATAATTACCACCCACATCGGCTAACGTGTAGTTAGGTGCAATTAGGCTGCTTTGTGAAGGTCCTGTGGTTGGTTGACTTTCCTCACCACGATAATGCACACGTAACCACCCCCCTAACTTATCGCTTGGCTGCCAGTTTAACGATGTTTGCACTATATGTTTAGGTAACTGATTGAGAGGACTGCCTTTATATTGCCCGGTTTTTTGCTCAGAATCGGTATAAGTGTAATTAGCGCTTAAACCTAAATCGCTGGTTAAGTCGTAAGAAACTGAAAATTCAAACCCTTGAGTCACGGCTTCATCAACATTTACATAGGTTGTCGGATCTGAACCAAACTGATTTTGGCCATCCGTGCATTGCGTAAGTGGGCATGCAATTCGCGTAATTTTGTCATCAAACTCATTGTAAAACACCGTACTTGAGATTGTGTAATCACCACGTGGATCGTAATAAATACCCATTTCATAATTCAATGACTTTTCAGGACTAAGATCTGGGTTGCCATAGATATTGCCGCCTCGACTTACTTGTCCCCAGTCTGCATTTGATTGACGAATATTAGGCGCTCTAAAACCTGTCGAAATACCACCTTTGATAGTGATAGCCTTAGAGGCGGTATAAACACCATATAAACGTGGACTCCAATGGCCTGAAAAATTATCGTCGTGGTCGTAACGCAAACCTGTGGTGAGCTTAAATTTGTCGCTGGTGCTCCACTCATCCTCAGCAAATACCGACCACTGTTTATTTTCTACATGGGTTAACTCGCTGATCCTATTACTCGTGTAATCATCAAGCACTTCTTTTAAGTAGGCTGCACCAAGCGTCGCGTTATGACCGGCAAAAATCGGTAAAGTCCAACTGGTTTGCGCATCCGTGTTTTCAACAAACATTTCACGAGAAGTATTATCGTACTTATCGTATTTTAAATAGCTGCGCGAGTTACCAAAGTCATAATAACCGTTATGGGTTAACGAGTAAGTTTGTTGCTCATACTCTGTTGTCGATGATTCTGGGCAACCTCTTCGGCCACAGCTTTCACCCGGCGCCAATGGTTCAACTGTTTTACCCAGTGTGTTTTCAAATTTTTGCTGCGCGCTGCCAACCTCTAGCATTATTTCGTGATTATCGTTTGGCGTTAAAATAAACTTTGCTTTAAGGTTACTTTGCTCTTTGCCCCTAAAGCCTGAAGTAAAGTTATCTTCGTCACGTTTTGAAAACTGCCCATATAATTGCACACCTAATAATTCTGGGACAAGTCCACCAGCTGCGAAAAAACTACCTTGATTAGTATTACCTGAGTCGCTACTTTGTTGAACTGTACTGTCTAAACGCAGCTCACCATACCACTGCAGGGGTGTTTTTCGAGTAATAATGTTTATCACCCCACCGATAGCGTCTGAGCCATACAAGGACGACATAGGCCCACGTATCACTTCAATGCGTTCAATTGCAGAGATTGGCGGTGTCCATGCACCTTCAACACCTGGTCCATCACTGTTTGGCCTTGTTTCACGTGATGATTGTCGCTGGCCATCAACTAAAATTAATGTGTATTGGCTAGCCATGCCTCGCAAGCTTATATCTTTGCGATCGCCACCGCCGGTAACCACAACTCCAGGAACATCGGTCATTGCATCGGTTAAGTCACGATAAAAGCGTTTTTCCAGATCTGCGCGATCAATCACACTGATGCTTGCTGGCGCGTCCTTTAACATTTGCTCATAACCTGACGCTGATACCACGATAACTTCCATATCTTGTTTCGTTTCATCAGCTAACACTATTGAGCTGGATAAACTAAGCGCGGTTAAAATGGCGCTAGTTAACGGTATTAACTTACAACTTACCGTGTTCATGATTTTTCTCCGTGACAAATGCAGTTTAAATGATAATAATTAGCGTTTGCATGGTAGTGAGATGTTCCTTTTTCTACAATGTGTATTTTCTTAAAACAGTATTAAGTAAGACTTAACCAAATGAATACAAAATTACTTCGCGCATTAACTGTATTTGTGCGCATTGTTGAAACGGGTAGTATGAGTAAAGCCGCAGTTGATCTTGCCATGACCACATCAGCAATTAGCCAACAAATCAAACAAATAGAGCTTGATATTAAGTTGAGCTTATTTAATCGCAGTCCACGAGAACTGACACTCACCGAGGCTGGCGAGATTTATTATCAAAGCTGTGTAACCATCCTCACCGCTGCAAAACAAGCTGGTGAAAAGCTGCAATTTTTACAAAACAGCCCTAGTGGTCAATTAAAGTTAGTAGCACCGGTTGGATTTGGTGGCGGAATATTAAGTGAACCGCTTAAAAAATTAACCAACCAGTACCCTTATTTTGATGTGCAACTGACTTTATCTGACGAACCCCTTGATATAATAAAGTCGGGCGCTGATTTGGCTATAGCGATTGGCCCGCTGGATGATTCAAGTTTAGTTGCTCGGCCTTTGGCGAAGTGGCCACTCGTATTATGTGTACATAAAAGTCACCCATTGGCTGAGCATTGCACACTGTCGCCTTGGCAGTTAAACCATTATACTCGTATCTCGCATTGCACTGCAGATCACCCATTAACGCATAGTTTAAACAGCCAAAAAAAAGCGCTCCCAAAACCACGTATCGTGGTTAATAACATGCACAGTATTATTCAATTAGTGTGTGATGGCGTTGGTTATGCAATTTTACCAAAGCCAGAAGTACAATCATTATTGCTAGAAGGAGAACTCGTTGAGTTATGCACTGACTGGCAACTGCCAACCTACAGTGTGTATGCAATTACCCCAGCAAGAGATATTTTGGCAGGTAAAACCAAAGTGGCTATCGAAATTTTAAAACAGCACTGTGATGAAATCTCAGATTCATTAAAGCAGTCTGCATAAAGCAAATTATCCTAAACTTACTTGTAACTACTGCAACACAGCGGGTCTATATCTTAAAGTAACTTGTGTATATACTTTATGTATTGAATACCAATGATTGATGCATAATGACAGCGGCAAAAAAGAAGAGTAATTTTTTCAGTAATATAATTTTTAATATTATTTTACCTGCGGTGATTTTAAGCCGCTTTAGTACACCTGATACGTTAGGCCCGGTATGGGCAGTAGTGGTAGCACTTGCTTTTCCGCTGTTATTTGGTTTGTGGGAACTTAAACAATCAGGCAAAGTAAACTTTTTCTCAGTACTTGGCATTATCAGCGTACTACTTACTGGCGGTATCAGTTTATTTGAACTTGACCCAGCTTATATCGCGATTAAAGAAGCGATGGTACCAGCAATTATTGGTGTGATTGTATTGATCAGCCAGTACACCCCTTATCCGCTGATCCGTAAATTACTAATTAATCCTGAATTGCTTGATATTGATAAACTTATGCATTCGTTAGAGCAACAAAACAACACCGCGGTATTTGATGCAAAAATGCGTCTTGCCGGTTTTATTGTTGCCAGTGCGTTCTTTTTATCTGCAACACTCAACTACTTTTTAGCAAAAAGTATTGTTGTTAGTATGCCAGGCACCACAGCTTATGCCGAAGAGTTAGGACGTATGACTTGGTTAAGCTACCCAGTCATTGTGGCGCCGACTATGGTGCTATTAGGCGGAGCAATTATTTTCATTTTTAAGCAAATAGGTAAATTAACTAAACAACCTATCGATGAATTTATATTGCAGTAAGTGGTTACTCAAAAGCCTTAGCGATACATTTTAATAAACCGCCTTACGCAATCTTCAATATATGCTGCTGGCGGTACATCATTAATTTTTGCGTGCCCAAGTGCATGGCGTAATTTCCAATCACCTGTGGCCATGCCCAGTAACTGTAACGTGGCAAACTTAGGGTTGTCGATATCAAGCAAGCCCGCCTGTGCAATACTACATAAGCAGACCTCTACCTGCTGCATCACTACTTTAGGGGCAGCGTCATAAAACAATAAGGCCAACTCAGGGTATTCATCCTTGTGCGCTACGCACGTGTCGTATACTTTCAATGCCTCGGGTGAAAATACCAGTGTAATAAAATTAGTCACAACACGTAGTAAGTTTTCCTCAAGGCTTTGCGATGGCTCAAAACGCTCTTTACGTAAGTTTGAGGAGGAACAATGCGCTGTTACAGTTTCAACAAATAGATTATTTTTGTCTTTGAAATGACTATAAACCGTTTGTTTAGATACTTGGGCTAATTTAGCAATTTGATCCATGCTGGTATTAGGAAAGCCTTTATCCATGAACAAGGTCGTTGCAGCTGTAATAATTTGTTGTCGTTTTTGTTCTGACCGACTTAGGGTAGTTATTTCCATTTTCACCTCAAATCAAACTAGACAGTCTAGTTTGATTGATTTATATTTATACAAAATTAGACTCTTGAGTCCAATTCTAAATCATTCTGCGTCTAGCACAAAGCATAACTGTGTTTAATGCACCTGACTAACCACGCTGATTTAACATGGCGATAAATAAGGATATTATAATGAAAAAATATCTGCTTAGTGCATTCATTTTATTCACACCATTTATATGTTACGGCGAAAGTCTGGTTCATGTAGCTGCCTACACAGTACAACAAGAGGCGGGCTATTATCAAACACGTACGCTTAGTGGCAAAGTGATCATACAAAACGATGCAAAGTTGAGTTTTGAATTTCCAGGAAAAATTGCACAAATTTATTTTGATCAAGGCGAGCAAGTAAAACAAGGCGATATTATTGCACGCCAAAATACGCAGCTTTTAGTTATCGAAGAACAAAAACTCCAGGCGCAAAAACAACGAATTCAAGCACAACTTACCTTCGCTGAACTTGAAAAAAAGCGTTTAGCAGAACTTGATAAAAAGAACTACTCTGCCACCTCGGCACTTGACCAAGTTAAAACCAATATCGCTGTACTTAACGCAGAACTAGCCGCAATAGCAGCAAGCTTGAATGAAGTCAGTATCCGCACTGAAAAGGCACATTTAACCGCGCCATTCAACGGTATTTTAGGCCAGCGCTTTGCCTCACAAGGTGAAATTGTTGCAGCCAGTACACCGATTGTGCGTTTAATCGAAAACCAACATGCGCAAGTTAGCATGGGGATCCCACTGACACTGCAAAGCACCATCCAAAATAGCATGGACATTGAGATTGCCGGACAAAACTTTACTGCACAATCTATCAGTAAAGGAGCGAGTATCGACCCACATACACAAACCTTAACAATGCGCTTTTCTTTGCCAACTAGCGCAGTTGTTTATGCTGGCCAATTAGCAAAATTAACAGTGCAACAATATCAGCAACAAAGCGGTTTTTGGGTGCCTCTTGATGCCCTTGCCGATGGTGTGCGCGGTACTTGGCAGGTTTATCAAATAAAAAACAAGGTACTAAAACCTATCATTGTGCAGCTTTATTATGCCCATGATGGCTATGCGTTTATTGGCGCCCCATTACACAATGGTGCGCAAATTGTTGCCAATGGCATGCATAAGCTGTCGGCCAACATTTCGGTTAATGTTGTTGCAAATCAACCAACCAAGGTGCTGTGATGATCCGCTATTTATTTAATCACGGGCGTGTCCAAGCGCTTTTAGTGGCGTTACTTATCGTTAGTGGTTTAGCTGCGATCAGTGGCTTAGCGCGCAGTGAAGATCCTCGAATAACTAATCGTATCGCTATCGTAACCACTGCTTTACCTGGCGCCAGTGCTGAACGAGTTGAGGTGCAAATAAGTGAGAAAATCGAACAAAAACTAAAATCCCAAGCTGAAGTAAAGCATTTATCGTCGATTTCTCGTCCTGGGCTCTCAGTGATCACCATTGAGCTAAAAGACGAAGTCACGAACGTTAAACCCATTTGGTCGCGAATGCGTGATTTATTAGGTGATGTCAACAACCAGTTGCCAGTAAATGCTTCATCACCGCTACTGGATGACGAGCGTGGCTATGCTTATACTCGTATCTTATCGCTTAACGCCAATGACGATATAACCACATTAGCAACGGTTAATCGCTATGCAAAAGAACTGCAAAATCAATTACGTAATGTTTCAGGTGTGGAGTTGGTGCATTTTTTTGGCCAAGTTGATGAGGAAATTTTAGTTGCGGTTGATCAACAAAAAGCCAGTTTAGCTGGTATTCCTTTAGCGCATATTCATGCAGCTATTCAAGGTGCAGATGCAAAAGTAGCCGCTGGTACCCTTACAAATGACAAATCGCAAATGCAAATTGAAGTGACCGGTGCGTTTGACTCGATTGCTCGCATTGGCGCAATTCCACTAAGTAGTAATCAAAATGCAGGGCAATATCAACTCTCTGATGTAGCCCAAATTACTCGCTCAGTAAAAACCCCCGTGAACGAAATTGCATTAATTGATGGAAAACCCGGTATTTATATTGCGATCCGCATGTTACCAAACTTGCGTATCGATACTTTTTCTAAGCGTGTTGATGTCGCCATCGATAACTTTAGCCAAGACTTACCAAGCCAAATTTTACTCCAAGATATTTTTGATCAACGCGGTTATACCCAAACTCGTTTAGCCGATTTACTCAGCAATATTACCGTGGGGTTTGTGCTTATTCTAGTGGTACTATTTATCACTTTAGGTTTTAAAGCTGCTCTAGTTGTCGGCACCGCGTTACCTTTAACCGTATTGTTTACGTTAGTAAGTATGCAGCTCTATGGCTTACCTATTCATCAAATGTCGGTTACCGGTTTAGTCGTGGCCCTGGGCATTATGGTTGATAACGCCATTGTCATCACCGATGCTGTTCAGCGCTTTCGCCAACAAGGCCTAACAGCTTTAGCCGCAGTAGAAAAAGCCGTGGCACATTTTTGGCTTCCACTGCTTGGCTCAACTCTAACAACTATTTTAGCGTTTGCACCGATTGTGTTGATGCCAGGTGCTGCAGGAGAGTTTATTGGCGGTATTGCCTTAAGTGTTATTTTTGCCTTAATTGGTTCATACCTGATTTCACACTCTTTAGTGGTGGTATTTGCAGGGCAATTTATCAATAACGAACAGCGTACTGGTATCTTTTATCAAGGTATACGCACACCTAAACTCAGTAAACGCTTTGAAGCAACGTTAAAACGTAGCCTAGAAAAACCAATACTCACTTTACTACTGGTCTTTATACTCCCTGTTGCCGGTTTTTTTGGGGCAGGACAACTCACCGAGCAGTTTTTCCCGCCCTCAGATCGCGATATGTTTCAAATTGAAGTGCATTTTGCCCCTCATGTGAGTATTACATCAACTCGACAAGCCATAGAGAAAATGGATCAACTAATTCGGCAATCTGAAGGCATTGAAAAGCTCGATTGGATGATCGGAACTAATTTCCCAAGCTTTTACTATAATATGCTCCAGCGTAATCGCGGCGCCAATAACTATGCGCAAGCGATGGTAAAAGTAACCGACTTTAAACGTGCCAACGAGTTAATAAAAAGCTTGCAAATACAACTTGATAAAGCATTTCCAAACGCACAAACTTTAGTCAGAAAGCTTGAGCAAGGTCCACCATTCAATGCACCAATTGAAATGCGTATTTATGGCCCAAGCCTAGATACTCTCTCTGAACTGGGCCAACAATTACGCACGCAGCTCATTGCTCATAACGATATAACCCACACCCGTCCAACCTTATTGTCGGGCTCGCCTAAACTATGGTTAAACACCGATGAAGCAGCGCTGACTCATGCAGGATTAAGCCTAAGTAATATGGCAACACAACTACAAAACCAGTTCAATGGTGTCGTGGTCGGCAGTATTATTGATAATACCGAAACCGTTCCCGTACGTGTTAGAGTTGCAGATAAGCGCCGAGATGATATTAGCTCGCTATTTAGTACGCAGTTAAATACGCCAGCTAGTTCAAACCAAATAGATACTGCACAACCGCTAGTGGTTGAATCATTTGCCAGTGCAACACTGAGCCCTTCTCGTGGCTCTATCGCTCGCCGTGACGGTGAACGTGTTAATATTATCGAAGCTTATTTAGCAACTGGCGTATTACCGCAAACCGTACTGAATGAAATGACCGCCACCATTGCACAATCAGGCTTTGTATTACCCCATGGCTACAGATTAGAGCTCGGTGGTGAGTCGCAAAAACGCAACGAAGCGGTTGGTAAATTGCTTGGCCAAGTGGGGATTATTGTCGTGTTATTGATCACCGTACTGGTGATGTCATTTAATTCATTTACCACCACAGGGCTAATCTTAATAAACGCCCTGCAAGCTGCAATGCTGGGCTTGCTCAGTGTATTTATTGCTGGCTACCCGTTTGGTTTTACTGTGATCATTGGTTTATTGGGCTTAATGGGACTGGCCATAAATGCCGCCATTGTCATTTTATCAGAGTTAAATTCACTGCAAGCCCTCACTGATAAAAACAAAATCGTTGCCGCTGTGATGACTTGCTCACGCCATATCAGCTCCACGACTATCACCACCGTTGGTGGCTTTTTACCACTCATACTCGCCGGCGGAGGTTTTTGGCCTCCGTTTGCCGTCGCTATCGCAGGTGGTACTGTATTAACCACTGTGTTGTCATTTTACTTTGTTCCTGTGGCATATTATTTAGTATCAAAACGCACGCTACGCACAAAAAAACATGGAATTAACGCACACTAGTAAATTTAAATTAATATCTTTATTTTTAAATTATAAAACACCATTGATATAATATTTTTATGAGGTATGATTACTTTAAATAAGAGGAACATCATGTTTATATTAATATCTCATCCACAAAAAACAAATCTCACCTTCGACATTTAAGCCGAGTGTAACTCTTACACTCGGCAGTCTCACTGTATTATTTTAAATTTAAGTTCGGTTCAGTTTTCGTGGAGATTTAGTCCGTGTTTGCTTTTCTGTTCGGGTACAAAACCCCTGCTTTTTATAAGTATAAAAACTATTTAAGCCAAAGTTCAGCATTTTTACATCCGCTGAAACTCGCGCATGTGTTGCAAAAAATAGAGTATTCACAACGACCTTGGTCAAAGTTTAGCCCACATGTACAAATTGGCTGTACCGTAGTCATCCAGCATACTGATACGGGTTATAAACGCCGTATAAGCTTAGTTCCGGCTGCAGAAAAGGGGCTATGTAATAATGTTGTGTCATTACACTCTTCTATAGGTACTGATCTTTTAGGACATAAAATAGGTCACATTTTTGAGTGTAAAGAATATGGATGTTTTCACTCTTGGCAAATATTAGCAATTAATAGTAAGGAGAATTATATAGAGTAAATCATTTCAATTTTTATTTATTAATTTTTATATATTTAATTGGAGTTATTTATAATGAGTAAAGAAAAAGCTAAAAAACCAGCAAAAATGACGTTAAAAGAAAAGCGAAAAATACGTAAAGAGAAAACAAAGACAACCGAAAAGTAAAGAGTTGTCACTTTACATATAACGTTTCATGGAAACCTTAATAAAGTCCAAAGCTCGGCATTATAAAAATGTCGGGCTTTTATCGTTTAAATATATTAATAACAAAGGCCTCAATAGAGACCTTTGTTATAGATGAAGTTTAAATAAAACTGAATTAGCTACTGTATTGTTGGCACGGTAATAATTGATACAGAGCCTAGCGGATCTACGTTATAGTCTTCACTCGGTTCGCCTTCGTCAGCGGTGATGATTAATTTACCATCGGGACTGAAAGTTACCATATCTGGCAGTGCTCCGACCGCAGATATCATTTCAAGCTCATAACTACTCGTGTTAAACATAGCAACAACGCCAGTATCAGTTTTCACGCCTGACTCGATCGCAGCGGCAAGTTTTCCGTTTGATACTGCGACAGAATTAACACCTGCACCGTAATAGCTAATATCAATTGCACCAAGTGTTGCAATGTTATTTGGGTTAGCAAAATCAATCACTTCAATACGAGGAGCGTTAAGCAAGCTGCCGTTATTTACTACGAATAAACGTTTTGTTTGTGCATCATAAGCCGTGATCTCTGCGGCGCCTTCACCACCTTCAATTAACAAGCGTGATGCAAAATCAAACTTGCCTTCGTTGTTTTCACTATAGACGGTGATATTACCACTGTCTTCGTTTGCAACTACCAGCTGCGCTTTTGACGTTGGGCTTTGATCAGCGGTTATAAATAACACCCCTTCTGGCGCATCATCACCTTGGGTAACGAGCATTTGCACAAAACTTACGGCATTAACATCACTAATATCATATACTGCAACCGCATCAGCACGCTCTAAAGCAATAAATGCATAGCGCTTATTGGCAACCATACCTGTTGTTACACTCTCAGGCTCAGTGCCTTTCGCATCACTGCGACCATCTGGGTAAACGCCGGCTTTATTAGCTTCAAAGGCAAGTGATGAACCACTATCAAACACCTGCTCACCGGTATCACCATTGAAGATTGAGAATGAACGTGCACCAAAACTATAGAGTTTATTATGACTTGATGCTGCAGTATCAGAATCAACATATTGCGATACTAATAAACGCCCTAATTCGACGTTGTTTTGTAATATACTTACGTCTGTAAATACCGACTCATCAAGCACGATATCTGCAACTTTCTCACCTTCAGCGAAGTTGCTAAACCAGTCACGTATATCTCCCTCGTTGGCAGTTAAAACGTAATCTATGCCATCTTGTGTAAATGTTGCGATGCCATCAGGTTGATACATACCCACTACGTTTGCGCGGGTTTGTAGTTTGATCATATTATCTTTATCACTGGCATCGATTTCATTGCCAGCCATACCATAATCTTTAAAGCCCAGCGGAAAAATATCAGTGATAGTTTTCGTGGTTAAGTCTATTTTTGCAAGGCCGTTATTCTCTTGCAATGACACCCATGCAGTGCTTGAATCAGCTGATACGGCGACATACTCAGGCTCAACGTCTGCAGCTAAATCTGCACCTTTACCAAATACTCGGAAGCCTTTGCTTTCAAGAGCCGCTTCTTGATCATTAAATGATGTGAAATTTAATGTAGTTGCAGCACCCACATGCATAGGAGTTTTGAAGTTTTTACGTCCAGGGCTGGCATAAAGTTGTGGCGCATTCTCATCAACAAGCTCAATAAATTCCATACCATCAGGAAAACGGCCATAACTATTAACATGGAAATCGCCATAACTGACTTGTTGATGCACTTGGCCTTGGTATTTTAGTTTAATGGTTTCGCCTTTGCCTAAGCCAAAGTCTTCATTATTATTTAAAATAGCCGTTGCGGGTGCACCGTTAGGTAACTGAGCACCCGTAACTAAATTCGGCAATAATACAATAAAGCCGTGGCCAGGAATTTCTGTACCTGCAGGGATAGTTAAACCCGCTTGGTTATTCGCTTCACGGTCTAAATCAACTAACTCCCACTCATTAGCTGCAAAAACAAATGGTTCAGAAGATGTGTTGTACAGCTCAACAAAATCAAAATCGGCGTCATCACGGCCTTTTGAAACCACTTCATTGATCACAATATTAGCGGCAGTTGCACCATCAACCGGCGCTGGTAATTTATTGGCAGCACCAGGCGTTGGCGCGAGCGCTTCATCTTGAGTGTGCCAATTACCACCATCTGGTAAACGCCCCCATGTAGACACATGGCTACCATCACTCCAATGTGCGCTATCTACAATTTGATTGTTGTGCACCAGTAATGCGGTGTCGCCTTTACCTAAACCAAAATCAGTATCGCCAGCAGTGGCAACTAAAGTATCTGTTGGTGCATCAAATGGAATGCTAGTTTGATCTGTGGCAATCACTAAAAACCCACCTGCGGCGATGGTTGTACCTTGTGGAATTTTAATGCCCGGCTCTTTATCAATCTCAAAGCCTTTTAAATCATTTACTGCCCAATTAGCGTCACTAAAGGTAAATGCTTGTTCAGAGTTATTAAACAACTCAATAAAATCATAACCGCCTTCATTTGAACGCACCTCGTTGATCACCACTTGCCCTGCTGATGGTGCCTCAGTAATTTGGCTAAATGTTGCAGTAACCTCTTTATGGTTATTCATTGTAAGAGTTAAAGAAGTCGCGCTATAGTCTGCGTTACCAATATCGCCAGACCATGAAACAAATTTATATCCTTGTGCAGCCTGAGCGTTTAGCATAACAATAGCACCTTGCTCATAATCAGCACGCTCTGGACTTATTACTACGTTTCCAGCACTTTGCTCTGTGATATTTAATATCAGTTGGTAACGCAAAGGCTCTAAATCATTATCATCATCTGCTAGATCACAGCCACTTAATAGACCTAGCATTAATAAGCTGCCTACTATCGGTTTCAATTTCATCACATTTCCTTGGTATCGTTTTAGTTTTAATTAATCACGATACCCTAAAGCGTAATATTGACAGCTAAATGTAATTATCATGTCAATGGGATGACATTGCGAACGAGAATAAACTATAAGATAATGATTTAATTTATAATTCATCTCATTCTAAATAACCAAAATTCAGACGTACAGGTAGTAATTTCCAACTCTAACTACGTTGAATTTACTTGCCGTTGCTCTCTAACTAATAGCTGTAGTGATGTACTGAATATCAGGTTGTAACTCTGCGCAATAGAAAAAATTTATAAAATGCTTAAAATTGTGAGGGGCACTTTTTGGCATAAAAAGCGCAGCATAATCCGCGCTTTCAATTTACTCTGATACAGAAGGTTCAGTATTTGCTTGAGCATCGTTTGCAGGAGCTTCGTCAGTTAACAAGTATTTATCCAGCCATTGCTCTTGCTCCCAAAGCACATGCAGTAAACCCTTACGAGCACGATAACCATGAGCTTCGTAAGGTAACATCACTAAACGCGCTTCTTTACCTAAATGAGCAAGGTTTTAGGCTTAACGCACTCTGGTGCGGTTAGATTAATAAATACGCTTGAAAAAGAAGAGCTTGTAAAGAGGCGTAAATCGGTAAAGGATGCTCGCTCTGTTGTTTTATACGTAACTGATAAAGGAAGTCAAAGGGTTAAACGAGTACTAAACAGCCGAGAAACAGCCACCTCTAAAATACTAAATAGCTTTAATGATGAACAAAAACAAAGCTTTTTAAGCTTGATAGAACTAGCGCTTAGCAGCCTAACAAGCGAGCAGATAAAAGCCCGTAAAATATGCAAACTATGTAACGAAGGTGTATGTAGAAAGCGTGGTTGCCCAGTAGAAAATGCAATTAAATAAAGTACACCCCACTTAAAAACTTATCCAATAAGTTAAAGAATGATAACAGCCACTTTAGTCGTTTTTCTTACATGAAATTAGGTAAAGATGGATTCGATTATAGTTATAAAATTCATGCATCTTTTTAAATTGTAAAGGTATTCCCCCCTTGTACCTTTTTTAAAATAAGAAAAAAGAACCGTTTTAATGAGAGTTTTAGCTATAAGGTTGACCCATCTAGTTACAAGTGTTAAAAAGTGAAAATGAACACTAACTTAATAAAGGAATAATTGTATGATAAAGGGAATAAAAATCGCTTTAGTATCAAGTGTAATGCTCTCTGGCTGTGTAGTTACTGAAACTATTAATGGAGGTATTGCTAGTTTAAATAACTCTTTCACAACTGCTGAATTACCTATTACATACACAAAAGCGGCTAAAGAAAGTGGCACTGAGAAAATGAAGCGTCTTGCAGTTATTTCAAATAACAGAAACGCATCTACAGGTATAATTGAAACAAACCTTTCAAATATTCGTGTGAATGGCCAACCTTACTTTACCTTTGTTGATAAAGCTTCTCTTAGTAAAATTATAGAACAACAACGGTTTAATGAAAGTGATATCAGTAACTCAAAAAACAGAACCCGCCTAGGTAAACTTACAGGCGCAGATACACTTATCACTGCTGACTACACTGCTGATGTAGATACCTCTACTTACTACGAAAAAGACAGTGAATGTATACAAAAAGGTGATAAATGGTACAAGTGTGAGAAGTCTAGAGAAATAACCATTAAGTGCTCAGAAAAAATTGCGAAAGTAAATTTTAAACCTAAGGCTGTATCTGTAGAAACAGGGCAAATTGTTTTTACTAAACAATATTCACGCCTATCAAGTAGTAAAGTATGTAAAGGTGACGACCCTCATCCATCTGACTCTGTATTACGAGGCAGAGCACTTGCCGCTGTAATAGAAGAATTAAAACAAGATGTTGCACCACACCAAGTGACTAAAAATGTAAAGTTGATGGAATCTGATGATTCAGATTTAACTGATAAAGCAGAAGAGTTATTAGACCTCGCTGTTGAATTTGCAGAAAAAGACATGCCTGACCACGCCTGCAAAACCTTTGCAAAAGCTCAAAGTCAGTATTCAGAGTCACTGGCTATAAACTACAACAATGGTGTGTGTGCAGAAAGAGCGAATGATTTAGAATTAGCAAAAGCATATTATGAAAAAGCGAGCAACTTAACATTAGACGTTGACGAACTTAAGTTTGTTATTGAAGGCCAAACACGACTTGTCGAGCGTGAATCGGATAACGCAAAGCTAACTCTAGCAACAACTTCAAACCGTTTGTAATTTAAGTTAAGGCCTACCACTTTTGTGTTAGGCCTTATTGCTGTTGGTAAAACTATGAATACTAGAACATCCTCACTACTATTAGCGGCAATAGCGCTAAGTCCTTTCCTTACTAATGCAGCATCACATTGTAGTTGCAGCTCATACTATGCAAAGAATGCCCAGCCTAAGTGGGTAGGAATAGATATTGTTGATGATGAAAAATTAGCTAGTTCAGGCTCTTCACAATGCTCTGGTTTAAAAACAATTGATGAACGTCGGTCAGCTAAAAATGCGCGTGAAGAGCTCGCAAAATTACTAAATAGTGATATTTCAGTGAAAGAAATAATTAAAAACACCTCATCAAGCACAGTAAGCCATTCTGATTACAAATCGGTGATTGAGTCTCAAACCAATCAGCTATTAAAAAGCGCAAAAGTATATGATCGTTATGTAGACCCTATTAACTGTACTGTATATGCAGCTATTTCAATTAGTAAAGCCGATCTTGAAGAAGGCCAACAAGAAAAAATAAAACAACAACAAGCAATGCTAGGCGCAAAAAATAGTTGCTTAAAAGTAACGGGCGAAAATAGCTCTCAACTTACAGAGTTACTCACTGAGCAACTTTTACAGCATGGATATAAATTAACAAACTCGGCTTGCGAAGTGACCTATTTAGTTAAAAACTCGATAATAAAAGCACAAAGTAAACTTGTAATTACACAGTTAAAACTTCAAATAGATACACAAAGCAAAAAGTCTATTTGGCAACAACGTTTTGAAGGAAAAGGTTTGAGCTACTCTAAACGCTCAAAAACCGAGTTAATTCATTTAGCCAATCAAGACAGCACAACTAATTTAATAAATAGCATTGTAAAGTTAAAAAATACTGCTATCAATTCTTATTAGCGATTATATTAAACAGTTATCTTTAACACTGATAAACTATATTTTAAGGATGAAAATGTCTGTAGGAAATAACTTAGAGCCTGAGGCTAACACTGAAGAAAATAAATCTTTGTTAGCTAAATTGAAAGGTTACTTTATTTTACTTATGGTTACTTTAATGGGTCTTGGAAATTGGGCCGATAGTAAAGCACTCATAATTGAAGGGTACAACGGATTCATTACTCACTTTACGAACCAAATCGAAGAAAAAAAGATTACTGCGCTAGATATTGGCAACTACTTACCTTACGCTGAAAAAAAAATTGGTATTCCGCAAGTAATTAAAACATCATCTTTGAATACTGATTACGAATATAGGTATTACAAAAATACGAAATATTTACTCACACTTATTAATAAAAATACTCGTATAGTCGGCATCGCCGTACATAGTTTAAAATACGATAAAGCTATGGTACCGGAATTTACACCCTTAATACCTTTTAATAAAAAAATGCTCAGAGTTAATAGTCTAAGCGATGTTATAAAATCAAGTAACGAATTTTATTTTGATTCTCATAATATTAAATATTATATGCAGTCAAAACAGTTAAATGCTCAAGGTATGTTTTTGAACCTTAGCGTTGGCTTTAGTAACTACACACCATTACTTGATGAAACGCAAAAAGCTTTATTTAAACTTGATGAGTTAATGCTTACTCAAGATGACGAAAAAGCCTTAGCTAAAACAACCGAGATACTTGCTAACACTGCGGCTACATTTTATGCAGTATCTGAGCTATCTAGTGAATACATCTCTGATTCATTACTGACAACGTATGAATTTAACGCTTATTTTTAAGGATAAAAAATGCGTCACACTTTATTATTTTTTGCTTTATTTAGTGCTTACAGCGGGGCTACCACGCCGACGTTCGAAGAATTTAAAAAACAGCAACTTGCAAAACAAACCACTTTTAAAAACGATCATCAGTTGGAATATCAAGCATTCAGACAAGCATATCTCGAGGAATACGATAAATTTAGAGATAGATTATTGCAAAACTGGTCAAGACCTGTACAAAGCTCATTATTAGAACGTGTTGAATATAGTGCGGATAAAAAAACACGTATTATTATTGATGAACAAAATTCGACCGTGACTGTACAAACACTTGAAGGCTCAAATGAAACAGGACTAAAAGCGACTTCTCAAGAAGAAGCATTAACAACAAATCAATTGTTAAATAATGTTAAATTATCGCCGGTTTTAACTGATATTTTTAAAGACCCTAGCTTACTCGATAAAGCAGTAAAAACAGCAAAAGTTGATATAAAAGCACAGCCAGACAAACATGAAAGCGAAGTCGCATTAATTAATGAAATTACTTCTCAACACGAGCAATCATTGAGTAGTTTAGATAAAAACGAGCAATTACCTAAAGCACAAATTGATATCCAAAAAGAGCAGCTTACCAAAGAAAAAGAACAACGTATTAGTAATTTAAATAATGCGCTAAAAAAAACAAAAGAGCAAAACCTTACCTACAAACGCATTAAGTCGCATACTTTCGCTCTACCCGATACTTATTTACAAAAAAAAGTAGCGCCTTTTGTTACTTATTATAGCCAGTTTTCTAAAGATCAATTATCTTTACTATTAGCTATTTCACATGCTGAGTCGTCATTTGATCCTAATGCAAAATCGCATATTCCAGCATTTGGATTAATGCAAATAGTGCCAAACTCAGCAGGCTTAGATGTTGCTCGCAGACAATTTAAAAAGGATATAGCTCCTACAGCTAAAGAATTATTCGACCCAAAAACTAATATAACTTACGGTGCTGGGTACTTAGACATTTTAACGACTCGATATTTGCGCAAAATTAATAATCCCATAAGCCGAAGATATTGTGCCATTGCAGCTTATAATACTGGCGCTGGTAACGTAGCTAAAGCATTTAACTTAAATAGAAGTACGAATATAAATAAAGCGGTAGCCTTAATAAACCAATTAGATAGCGAAGGTGTATACGCACAACTTATAGATAATTTACCGTACGACGAAACAAAAAAGTACTTACAAAAGGTAAGTAAATTAGATATTCAATATCAAAAAAACTTAGAACAATGGAACCTTAACAATAAGGAAGTAAATCATGCGAAATAAACTTTTAATATTGGCAGTTGCTGGAGTTATTACAGCATGTGGTACAACACCACAAAAGTCTCAACCTCTTGCTGAAAACGATTCTGTTCCAAGCTGGGTTTTACAACCTACAGCACCCGAGGGCGGTTTGGCTTCATCTAGCTGTGTAGTATGGACGGGCAATATGGCTGCAAGTAGAGCACAAGCTATTGCCAATGCACGTGCCGATCTAGTAACTCAAATTAGTGCTAAAGCGCAAGTAATGGATACACTAATAAACAAACAAACCCAACAGCAAGACTCAACGACGACTAATTCATCATTTACGCAAATAAGTAAACAGGTAGCTGAGCAAAGCTTAGTAGGGGCTATTGCTAAAGAAATTGGTTTTGCTCGCTTAGATGGAAAGAAACAGTTATGTGCGCTTGTAACTATGGAAAATACTAAGCCTTTATTTGATAAATTAATCGAAACGTCAGGAAAGAATTTAAGCCCTAATGATGAAGATATGCTTTACCGTGAATTCAAATTAAAAACAACAACTGATGAGCTTAAAGCGCTAGATAAATAAGCGTTTTATAACAGCCCTAATATAAGTTAGGGTTGTTATATTAATTAAATAACTACAATAAATTACCCTAGTATTAACCAAACCCCCACTAGCACCATTAAACTCCTAAGAGATCCCCAAAAATAATCTTTAATTTTCAATCGCATCACTCACATCCATATTTTTCCAATCGAGTTTCACTACCACTTGCACGAAATAGGCTAGCCCTTCCAAATAATCTCGCCGGTGCAGTTTAATGGACTGTTTTTTGAAGTATCGCAGCCCAACAAATGCCCATGACACTACTCGCCTGCTTTTGCTTGAGTTAGCTTGAAAAGATCCTGTCTTTCCTGCTTTGTCTATCACTGCACCCAGCATCATTGAGAACCAATGCACCAGTGTTGCGAGCAGTAAAAGTATGTCTAATCGGTAGAGTTTGTTCGTTCTGTGCAGATCTGAGCCTAAGCCGAACCTAACACTTTTTTGATCTCGAAATCCGGCTTCTATCTGCATTCTCATGCCATATAATTTGAGCACTTTTTCGAGAAAGTGGTGCCTTTTTGGAAGTGAAGAAACGAGTAGCCAAGGCTCATTATAACCACGTTTTTTATCTCTTTTTAATAACTTATGCCCCTTACCAACCAGCACTGCATGCGTTTGATATTTTGCACTTTTGGTCAACTCGGTCGCGCCAAGATACTGGCTCTTACGTTGATTGCTCTTGAATAGTGACTGGCATGGAACAAACTCATCGCTGCCCTGCGTTTTCAAGTGTGCCGTACCTCGAACTC